>JACXUY010000031.1 GCA_014763665.1 Gammaproteobacteria bacterium | reverse complement strand
GAGGCCTCGTTGGTCGCGCCGTTCTTGGCGTCGCCCGGCACCGGGCCGCCCTGGCCATTGCCTGCGTAACCGGGCGTGATCGCGCCATAGCCGGCGCCCAGGCCGCCGCTGCCGCCCGCGCCCTGGAAGCCGAAGGAGTGGGCCAAGCCCACCAGCCAGTGGTCGTCGAGGCGTTTCTTCCAGACGATGGAGCTGTCCATCCGGGTGCCGTCGCCACTGCCGGAGTAGAGGATCAGCTGCTTGAAGTTGTTGACGTTGGTGTAGCCGCCTTCCTTGAGCGTGACTTCCGACGTACCGTATGGATCACCCCAGGTCTGCGTGAAATCGCGCGTCAGCGTGTTCTGGCGGCCGAAGGTCAGCTTGCCGATGGCGTCGCTTTGCAGGCCCAGCCAGGCATCGCGGTTGAAGATCGTGTTGGACGTGTCGAAGGCGCCGGACGGCAGCTCGAACTCGGATTCCAGCTTGGAGATGGCCTTGAGGCCGTTGCCCAGGTCGTGGTCGATGTCGAAGCCCCAACGGTTGCCGCTGAACCAGGCCGTCTGGAAGCCGTTGGTGCTGGCGTAGGTGCCGGAGCAGTCGTTGTGACTGAAGATCGCCGTCCACAAGCACAAATCGCTCAAGATGATGCCGCCACTCAACGCATACAACAGTTATTCAGCGAACAAAAACTGGATTCAAGCCCTAACCGCATTCGTTACACAGTTTACAATGGTATTGTGCTATTGGTCGGCCAAGTGCCATTTGACAATAACCGTGCTTTGGCACATCAAGCTGCCCAGTCCGTTCCCGGCATTAAAAATGTCATTAATGAATTGACTGTCGGTAGCGAATTGACGCTGACGCAAATTACGGAAGACAGTTACTTATCGAGCAAAGTACGTACAAAATTGGCTACAACACGCGACTTCAAGTCGAAACACCTTACGATTGTTGTTGAAAATGGCAGCGTTTACCTCATGGGATTAATGACGACTGAAGAACAGCGAATCGCAGTAGCCGTTACTCGTAACGTTGATGGTGTCAAACGTGTAGTACGCATCATGGAAAACTGGGGCGCATAACTTGCGCACCTTGCTAGGACAAGCACTCACCTTCTGCTTGCTTGTCCTAAGCAGTATGACCCTGCACGCAGAAGAAGCCAAACTCAACCTACCCGACTTAGGTAGTCCGAATCGCGCCACTTTCAGCAGTCAAGCTGAAGACACTCTCTCACTCGCGTTCCTAGAAATGATCTACAGCCAAGCAGACTTGGTTACCGATCCCGAACTCAATGATTATATACGTACCATTGGCCAACGTTTGCTGCGCCATGTACGCACCAATCGCCACTATCAGTTTTACCTCATTAACGACAATAACATCAATGCCTTTGCTGGCCCTGGTGGCATTATTGTCTTGCACACAGGTCTGATTTTAGCCGCCAAAAACGAAGATGAAATCGCAGCGGTCATGGCTCACGAAATACAACATGTTCAACAAGAACACCTATCACGCATGTTTGAACAAGGCAAAAAAGGGATGCTCACCACCTTAGGCAGTATTGTTGGCGCCTTAATTGTCGGTAGTCAAAACCCACAGGCGGGCATGGGCATTATGATGGGTGGCATGGCACTAAACGTTCAACAACAACTTGCCTTTTCACGCGATCATGAGTGGGAAGCAGATAGAACCGGCATTGATGTCTTGGCTGCCGCTGGTTACAACCCCAATGCGATGGCCGACTTCTTCGATACACTGTCCAACCGCTATCGTAACGACAGCAAAATACCCGAAATGCTGCTCACACACCCTGTCAGCACTAAGCGTTTGAGCGACAGCCGCGCGCGTGCACGAACCCTAAGCTATCAAAGACGACAACAAGATAACACGCTTGCCTTAGCCAAGCTTCGCATACAAAATCTGACTGGTAAAGTAGATAACAATGACAAACTATCGAACGAACTTGCCTGCTATCAAACCTACCTCAACTTTGTGCAAACGCATAAAGCTCAACATCAACCACCTGCATGCCAAAGCTTACCCAAACACCTTTGGTCAAACATTATTCAACTGCAAGCCAGCAAGAATATAAACCACTCAACTTGGCAATCACTGATTGAATTGCATCCCAATAACAGTGCATTACTGCTTCATTACGCCGACCTACTGCTCGAACAGCAACAGTCGGCACAAGTTGTGAAATTGCTTTCTGCCAATGTCTCACGGTTTAATGAAAGCTGGGAGTTTTGGAAGCGTATCGCTCAAGCATGGAACCAAGGCGGCGACAGCACGCAGGAAGCTTACGCAATGGCTAAAGCTTATGCCAGTGTGGGGTCATTAAAACTAGCACTCATTCAGATAGACAGAGCCGAAAAATCCTTAACAAACAAGCACCCCCTTGCGCTAAAAAATGATATTTTACTTCTGAAAACCTGGCTAGAAACCCAGCAAAAAGCGCGAGAAAACTTGTAGAAGATTCGTCAAATATTATTTTTTTTTATAGACTCATTAAACATCCCAATCAACAATCGAGTGAAAAAACTTGCGTTTTTTCTCGCTGTTGGTAATCTATTACCAAGCACCAGATGCTCACGCTCACAATAAACCTACTTTTAGGTATTTGGCCCGCAAAACCCGAACAGGAGGAAGACATGGTGAAATCTCAGTGGGTAAGCAAACTTGCTCAGGCTCTATTGGTTACAACCATTATGGCAACTGCAAGTGTTGCAACTGCAGCAGAAGAGAAGAAGCTATCAAGCGTTGAAGAAGGCAAAAAATTAGCTTTCAACAAGACCAAGGGCAACTGTATTGCTTGTCATATGATTGCTGGTGGAAAAGAGCCAGGTGAAATTGGCCCTCCTTTGATGGCCATGCAAGCTCGCTATCCTGACCGTCAAAAATTATTTGATAAAATCTGGGGCAAGCCAGGTGTTGAATTGATGCCGGAATCTCAAATGTTGCCTTTCGGTAAACACAAAGTGCTTACCGATGATGAAATCAACAAAATAGTTGATTTTATGTACACCCTTTAATTTTATAACCACTCTCGCCAAGGAGAAACCTAAGCATGAAACGCAGAACTTTCCTAAAAGCTGGTCTAGCTACTGGCGCAACTGCAGTTGCTGTTAACGCTGGTATTTTAGCGCCTAACACTGTTTTAGCTGCTTGGAATGAAAAAGCATTCAAAACTAAATCAGTTGATGAAGGCATGACAGCTGTTTTCGGTGCTACTAGCGCTGCTGACTCTGCAGACGTTAAATTGAAAGCACCATCAATTGCAGAAAACGGTGCTGTTGTACCAGTTGAAGTTAATGCTTCAGCGATGAAAGATGTTGAATCAATTGCTATTTTTGCGGTGAAAAACCCAGTTCCTTTAGCATGTACTGCTAAATTCTCTGGTGCTGGCGTTGGTTTTGCTTCAGTTCGTCTGAAAATGGGTGAAACTCAAGACGTCATTGCTGTTGTGAAAGCAGGTGGCAAGTTGTACAAAGCTAAGTCAGAGGTTAAAGTAACTATCGGTGGTTGTGGCGGTTAATGTCGCGCAAAGCACACTGACTTAACCTAATCATCGTACAAACAAATTTAAGGATTTACATCATGGCTAACATTTCTTTTCGCCTAAAAGCAGAAAACAAAGGTGACTTTTACGAGGTCAAAGCGCTGTTCAAACACCCAATGGAATCTGGTACTCGTAAAAACAAAGCAACTGGTGAAGTTTACCCAGCTGATTTCATCAACGAAATCACTGCTAAAGTGAACGGTACTCCAGCAATGGTTGCAGAATGGTCAGGTGCGGTTTCACAAAACCCATTCTTGGCTTTCCGCGTGACTGGTAAAGCGGGTGACAAAGTAGAAGTTTCTTGTACTTCTAACAAAGGTGATACGGGTACTAAAACCGTAAACTTAGCTTAAGCTCTATCAAACTTGAACAAGCGAGCTTAAGCTCGCCTGTTCTACCCCTTCTATCAGAAGCTAGACCCACCATAGGGGAAATCAATAAATGAATAATAAACTGCTCACAACAACCCTATTCGTATCAATTGCAGCTTGCAGTCTGACTGCTAATGCGAATGATACAAAAACCGTTAATCCAGAAGCTGATCGTCAAGCGATGATCAAGCACATGATGGATATGCACGGCGGTAATAAAATTAATGGCAAACCCATAGCACTAGATGACTTCGGTATGGGAGCTTTAATTTTTAGTGATGATGCTTACCAACAATGGAAAAGTGTCGAGGAATTTCCTCCCTATGTCGAACATATCGATGAAGGCGAGAAACTGTGGAATAAACCCTTTGCCAATGGTAAAACCTACAGCACTTGTGCTGGGTTAGATGGTGATGTTAAGAAAATCAAAGCCAAATATCCTTACTTTGATGATGCTCGTGGCGAAGTGATTATTCTTGATCAAGCAATTAATGAGTGCCGTGTCGCTAATGGTGAGAAGCCTTATGCCTATGCTGGTAAAGATAAAGCATTAAGCAATTTGTTAACTTACCTAGCGAATGAGTCTCGTGGTAACAAAATTGATGTAAAAATCAGTTCTCCTGGCGCATTAGAAGCTTATAAAATGGGTGAAATGGTATTCCATACCCGTCGTGGTCAATTAAACCAATCCTGTGCTGGTTGTCACGTCACCAGTGCTGGTCGTAAGATTCGCTCTGAGATTATATCTCCCATGCTAGGCCATGTGACTCACTTCCCAGTGTACCGCGCGAGTAAAGGTAACATTGTTACCTTGCAACAGCGTTACCAAGGGTGTATGCGATCGGTTCGTGCCATGCCATTCCCGTCTAATAGCAAAGAACTTAAAGCACTGGAGTTTTATGAGGCTTACATGAGCAACGGCTTAACGTTGAATGGTCCTACGTATCGCAAATAATCGAAAAGTGACGTTCAATTCAGTATTTGGACCGACCCATTGGGTCGGTTTTTTATTTGCTGCTTAAGCGACAATAACAGTAGAATAAGCGATTAATTTTCGATTGAGTCAATTGCATTAACATGGCCTATACCGTCAAAGAAATTTTTTACACCCTCCAGGGCGAAGGTCTGCATGCAGGGCGTCCTGCCGTTTTTTGTCGCTTTACCGGCTGTAATTTATGGAATGGGCTTGAGTCAGGTAGAGCAGCAGCCACTTGTCAGTTTTGTGATACCGACTTTGTCGGTACAGATGGCAACCTAGGCGGCAAATACACAGCTGAAGCTTTAGCACAAACCATCTTGTCTCTTTGGCCCAAGGATAGCGCCACAGCAGCTTTTTGTGTATTAACTGGGGGTGAGCCAGCCCTGCAGTTCGATCAGCCACTGGCGGATGCTCTGCACGCGCTAAACATTGTCATTGCCATGGAAACGAATGGCACTATCGCCTTGCAAGCGCAACCAGACTGGTTATGTGTCAGCCCCAAGGCAGATACTAGTCTGCTCATTACTTCAGGCGACGAGCTGAAGCTGGTATGGCCTCAACCCATGCACCCTGTCGATCCAACAGACTTTGTCCATCTCCATTTTCGTCATTTCTACCTTCAACCCATCGATGGATTAGCAACCAACTACACACAAGCTTGCATCGATTATTGCAAAGCGCATCCACAATGGAAGCTGAGCTTACAGACGCACAAAATACTGGGTATCGAGTAACTCGTTAACGACAATAAAAAAGGAAGCTATAAGCTTCCTTTTTCATATCAGCACTTTCTTCATGCCTTTACACATTGAAGCGGAAATGCATAATATCGCCATCTTTTACTAAATACTCTTTGCCTTCTAGGCGCAACTTCCCAGCTTCTTTACAGCCTGCTTCACCTTTGTATGCAACGAAATCATCGTAAGACATCACTTCAGCGCGAATAAAGCCCCGCTCAAAGTCGGTATGAATCACGCCAGCCGCTTGTGGCGCTGTCGCTCCAACAGGAATGGTCCAAGCACGCACTTCTTTCACCCCACAGGTAAAATAGGTCTGAAAGCCTAACAATTCATAACCAGCACGAATAATTCGATTCAAACCGGGTTCTTCCAGTCCCATTTCTGATAAAAACATCGACTTCTCATCATCATCTAATTGAGAAATTTCAGCTTCAATCGCCGCACAAACGGGTACCACATTTGCACCCAATTCAACGGCACGCGCACGCACAGCATCAAGCAACGGATTATTTTCAAAACCATCTTCTGCCACATTGGCAATCAGCATCATCGGTTTAATGGTGAGCAAATGTAAATCCTGTAACAACGCCTGCTCATCATCACTCAAGCCCAACTCACGTACCAGCTTACCTTCATGCGTCCCCGCTAAGGCTTGTTGAATAACCGGCTTTTTCGCCAACGCCAATTTATCACCGGCTTTAGCAGGCTTTTCGACACGCACTAAGGCTTTTTCCAAGCTTTCCATATCCGCCAATACCAATTCGGTATTGATCACCTCTAAGTCCGATAAGGGGTCGACTTTACCCGCTACGTGAATGATGTCATCTGACTCGAAACAACGTACCACTTGCGCAATCGCCTGCGCCTCACGTATGTGTGCCAAAAACTTATTACCTAGCCCTTCACCTTTAGAAGCACCCGCCACAATACCGGCAATATCGACAAACTCCATCGTAGCCGGTAGCACTCTCTCTGGCTTAACGATTGTTTCTAGCACCTGCAAACGAGGATCAGGTACAGGTACGATACCGACATTGGGTTCAATGGTACAGAAAGGATAGTTTTCAGCAGCAATACCTGCTTTGGTTAGCGCATTGAACAGGGTCGATTTGCCCACATTAGGCAAACCAACAATACCGCATTTAAAACCCATTTTTCGTTTTCCTTATGTGAGACGTGAAGCGTAAGGGGTAATAAGAGTGAAGCATACAGGTTTCTTACACTTCTCACTCTCCTCCCCTCACTCCTCACTTCTTAGTATGTAATTGGTTCATGGCTAGGGGCAATTTATCGGACATCACCCAATCCATGACATGCAAGCTTCGCGCAATGCTATCATCTAAGGCTTCGCGCTCCTGCTTAGCAAAAGGATGCAGCACATAATTGGCTACCTGAGACGCATGACCCGGATGACCAATACCCAAACGCAAACGCATAAATTCTGGCGTTCCTAACGCCTTAATTATATCTTTAAGGCCGTTATGCCCACCCGCTCCGCCCCCCATTTTCAAACGGGCTTCGCCGGGCTGAATGTCCAGCTCATCGTGAACCGCCAACACCGCTTGTGCGGGAATTTTATAAAACTGAGCCAGTGCCGCTACCGACATACCACTACGATTCATGAAGGTGGTAGGCTTGAGTAACCACACTTCCTCTCCATAAACCTGTGCTTTCGCGACCTGACCGAAGAATTTGGTCTGCATGGCAAAATGCGCTTTCCAGGCTTCTGCCAATGCATTAACAAAGAAAAAGCCAGCATTGTGTCGCGTAGCCTCATATTCTTTACCTGGATTTCCCAGGCCAACAATGAGTCGCGGCACCATACTGGCTTTCCTTTTTTTAGCAACTGTTAAAACCCTTACGAGCAACACAAGAACAAGGCGGCTCGGAGCACAGAATGAGGAGCCTAGCTGTCTAGGTGACTTATTCGAGCACCGAACTAACGCAGTTATTGCGTTGCGCAGTAGGTTTTATTAACGTTTCTTAGATTTACCTAGACCAACCACTGCCTGGTCATAATCCGAGTTACCATGCAACAAGGCAGTCGCTTGTACGCCTTCTGGCAACGCTAAGTCTGACAAACGAATACGCGTGTTTTCTTCCATTTTTGACACATCAACATCAATAAAAGAAGGTAGGTTAGCTGGCAAACAACGCACTTCAACATCTACTTGGAAGAAGGTCATCACGCCACCCGCTTTCACACCTGGGGCGATATCAGCACCGATAAAGTTCAACGGAATACGCTTGTAAATCATGCGAGCGTTATCTAAACGCTGTAAATCTACGTGCAAAATTTGTGGCTTCGCAGGATGGCGTTGAACGGCTTTAATGACCACCACTTCTTCTTCGGCCAAACCTTTAACGGTGATTGGGCTGTTGAATACCGCATCATCATCAAAGGCATGAACCAAGAAGTTGTGGTTTAGCGTAACGCTAGCAGGCGCTTTGTCAGCACCGTAAATAATGGCGGGAACCAAACCCGCGTGACGTAGGCGGCGGCTCGCACCTTTCCCTTCATCTGTACGCGCTTGCGCTTCCCAAATACGATTTGTCATAAGTGACTCCAACTGTGTCAGTTAAAAACGTGCAAGGACGCGACCATCCCCTGCACAGGAAAGAGTGCCTAGCTTTCACAAGGATAGGCACTCAACAAAACAAATAATTATACTGGATTTTTCGGTGAAACAAAAGAAGCCATCATCGAACTGACGGACTCTTCTTCATGAACACGACGAATCGTCTCACCCAGAAGTGGGGCAATTGAGAGTTGACGGACTTTTTCACACTCTTGAGCCGCTAGCGACAAAGGAATGGTATCCGTAACCACCAACTCATCGATGACCGATTCTTTTAGGTTTTTGATAGCTGGCCCCGACAGTACTGCATGCGTAGCATAAGCACGCACACTGAGCGCACCACGTTCTTTCAACGCAGCAGCAGCCTTACACAGCGTTCCTGCTGTGTCCACCATATCATCAATTAACACACAGTGCTGACCTTTTACATCACCGATAATGTTCATTACCTCAGCGACATTTGCTTGCGGACGACGCTTGTCGATAATGGCCAAGTCAGCATCTAGCTGTTTAGCAATTGCGCGCGCACGCACCACGCCTCCCACATCTGGAGACACCACACGCACAGCGCGACCAGAGGCGCGAATATCTTGAATGAACAAAGGTGACGCGTAAACGTTATCCACTGGAATGTCAAAGAAACCTTGAATTTGATCAGAGTGCAAGTCCACCGTCAATACGCGATCCGCACCTGCAGCCGTAATCATATTCGCTGTCAATTTAGCGGTAATGGGCACGCGCGCTGAATTAACACGACGATCTTGACGGGCAAAACCATAATAAGGAACCACAGCGGTGATACGCTTAGCCGAAGCGCGCTTTAGGGCGTCGATAATGACCAGCATTTCCATAAGATTACCGGCAGGATCGGGCGTACAGGTCGGTTGTACGACATAAATATCCATACCACGTACAGATTCTTTAATTTCGACCTGAATCTCACCATCACTAAAGCGACCAACGGTGCTTTCGCCAAGATGCATAGATAGGGATTGAGCAATTCTTTCAGCAAGAACCAGATTCGCGTTGCCAGAGAAGATTATGAATTCGTTTTTAGCCACGATGAAAAGTTCCTTTTGGGACTTTTTGCTGTGAAAGCAGAGAAGTGTCGGTTTGATGGCTGGGCCGGCTGGATTCGAACCAACGCATGGCGGGATCAAAACCCGCTGCCTTACCGCTTGGCGACGGCCCAATCAATTTGCTATTTGCGTATTATAGCGCATCCCCCGCTATTTGCAAGCCCCATACCTGATGAATTTTCGGATTTCGTGCAAAATCAAAGCCAATACTCATTTTAGACAATTCGGTCACTTGCCAACCCATTTCGTCCATAGCAGACTGATTCAACTTAAAACCACGTAGGTTAGTGGAAAAAACCAGAGTCCCGCCTGGCGCTAATAACATACCCATATCCGCAATCATCTTGACGTGGTCGCGCTGCACATCTAGCGTGCCTTCCATTTTTTTGGAGTTGGAAAAGCTGGGCGGATCACAAAAAATCAAGTCATACTGTGGACGAGCGTGTGCGGGCAAGCTGGCCATCGCATCTAACCAGTCAAGCACATCGTCACGTTCCCAATGCAGCTTTTGTCCTGAATAAGGCAAACCATTATCAGCCGCATTTTCTTGCGCCCATGCTAAATAGGTTTTCGACAAATCGACACTGGTGACACTTTTTGCTCCAGCTTTCGCCATATGCACACTGGCACTACCGGTGTAACAAAACAAGTTCAGACAATGTTTGTCTTTGGCCTGTTGCGCTAACCATAGCCGAATCGGACGATGATCTAAAAACAATCCTGTATCAAGATAGCCCGTTAAATCGACCAAAAAATGACAATCGCCTTCTTTCACCCAATCATATAAGTGCTCATCTGACTGCACCTCATACTGTTGATTGCCTTTTTGCACTTGGCGACGCTTAAAATGAAAGTTTTCCGCCGGAATAGCCAACACTTCCGGCAATACCGATATACCCTCAAACAAACGGCGACGTGCTGCTTTTTCATCGACTGAACGCGGTGGTGCATATTCTTGCACCTGCACCCAGTCATCTTTTTCTGCATGATAAATATCAATGGCAAAGGCATATTCAGGCATATCGGCGTCATAAACTCGATAAGCATAAACCCCTTCTTTTTGTGCTTGCTTGCCCAGCGCTTTCAGATTTTTACGCAAGCGATTGGCAAACATTTTAGCGCCATCACTTTCAGCAAGATTCGCTCGCCCTTGAGCGACTTCTGCAACTAAATTCAGCCCAATATTAATGGGCGTGACTTTCACCGCTTGCTCATTGACAGTTAAACGCAACAACTTACCTTCTATCGGACCATTGGCAAAAGCATGCATTTTTTCGGCGCGCAACCCCAACCAATGACCAAGCGTTTCGTTACTGGTATAAATCGCTGCTTGCCAGTCGGCACACTCTTGCAATAACACCTGCCCTAATTGCTGATATACCGGTTTCAACGAAGCCTCATCACCTAGGCGCTCGCCATAAGGAGGATTGGTAATCACCAGCCCCTTTGTCCAGCCCGGATTGTGCCATTTACCCAGTGGCAAAGGCTCAAAATGAATGGCTTCGCCCACTCCTGCACGATAAGCGTTATCCATCGCTTTTTGCACTACCCATTGGTTTAAGTCAAACCCAATCAATTTGGGTAGGTTTTTCAGCCCAGCGGCTTTTCGTACTTTCGCTACTTCAACTAAATCCGACCAGAGTGCAGCATCAAAACATAAATGACGGCGAAAACCCATACGGTCAGCTTTCATCAGTGCTGGGGCAATATCTGCTGCCATTAACGCACCTTCGATGAGCAAAGTGCCACTACCGCACATAGGGTCAAGCAAAGTGCCACCTTGCGCTGCGGTATCAAGCCAACCCGCTTTCATCAACAAACCAGCGGCTAAGGTTTCGCGCATGGGTGCAGCACCGGTTTCAATACGATAACCGCGTGCATGTAGTCCGTAACCCGACATATCGACTGTGAGCGAAAAACGACCGTGATCTGCCCACGCTTGTAACCGCACATCCGGCTGCTCCGTGTCTACTGATGGACGTTCGCCATGCTGCTCTCGAAACCAGTCAACAATATAGTCTTTGACTTTCTGTTCACCAAATTGAGTGTTGCGTACAAAGGGCAGCTTACCGTGAAACTCAATAGCAATACGACCCGTTGGTGTTAACCATTTCGACCAGTCAATCTCACTCACCAAGTCTTTCATATCTGGCTCGGACAATACTTCGCCTTCGCAGAGCACCAACATAATGCGGCTAGCCAAACGTGACCACAACACCGCCTTGTAAGCCGCAGCTAGCCCACCCCAAAACCACACACCATGTGGTGCTTCTTTCACTTCCAATCCGAGCGATCTTAATTCTTCAGCTAACAGTGGTGCTAAACCACGACTACAACTGGCTAAACCCTTGTCCATCAAGCATCCTTATTATTTTTCGAGCGCAACTGCTTGCACCATTCTGTATTGTGCATTATTGTAACCTGCTCAGGGCTAATATCACTTTTAATACAGGTAAAATCATGAAGCAAAAAATCATTAGCGCCAGCCTTGCGGCCCTACTGCTGCTGTTGAGTGCGCACACACAGGCTTACACTCCCGCTAGCGGCGATCGTGTTTGGATTGATATGCCCGCCATTAATATCGATGATGATGCCTATGGTCAAGGCAAGGTTACAGGCATCATCAACGACAAACAAAGTCGCGTTTATATTCAGTCTATAACCGCAAGCAAAGCCTTTTCATCGGGCATTAGCTGCGCGTTAAATACGAATGATACCGTTGGCTGGCAAACACCCGATGTGCTGCGCACCGAAAAAGAAGAAGTTTTTTCCAATTTACAGCTTTATCCTTGGGCAGTTGGTTATAACCGTTATTACGAACGACAAAACTGGTTGCTAACCTTTCTTAAATGGGTCGATCGCCACCCTGTCATTGAACGCGATCGCCTAACCGAAGGATACCGCATCGTTAAAGAACGTGGCATGAACGATTTAGCGCGTGTCAGTGAGTTGATCATTATGGAATACGATGCCTACCATGGCGCCAACTTTAACATTTACCCCATTCCTAAACGCTTAGCCAATACCAACAAACTGTTGGAACATCTACAACAACGTTTTGCTGCCGAGCCTAAACTTAAACAACTTTGGTTTGCAGCCCAAAGAGACTTTACAACCATGAACGAAGACAGTTATGGCTTTTTCATGATCCAAGCAATTGATAAAATTATCGAAGATGCCAAAAAAAGCCGAAGGTTACTGAGCAAAGACCTCAACAATAGCCCAGATGCCCAAAAATTTGATCAACTGATCAGCCAATTCAAACGCGGCTGAGTAAAGCATGACTGAATACATCGACTTAATCAACCAGTGGGTAATCACGCATCAAGCCCATGCTTGGTGGGTGATTTTTCTCATCGCATTTACCGAGTCGATGGTTATTCTGGGTATTCTAGTTCCAGGCCTGCCCTTTATGCTGATGCTGGGTGGACTCATTGCCACCAGTGTGCTTGATCCTTGGTTAGTCATATTTTGGTGCATTGTCGGAGCTGTAGTTGGTGATGGCTTAAGCTTCTGGATTGGCAAGCATTACCGCTACCGAATTTTAAATATGTGGCCATTAAGCAAGCATCCAGACTGGGTGGTGCACGGTGAGAACTTTTTCACCCGTTGGGGTGGTATCTCCATTTTGATCGGACGTTTTTTCGGCCCACTTCGTGCCACCATTCCAGTTCTAGCTGGTATTTTAGGCATGACCCAGAAGAAGTTTACTGCTTGGAATCTTGTATCTGCTATGCTTTGGGCGCCGGCTTATCTCGCACCGGGTTTCATGCTGGGTTGGTTGGCCGATCAAAGTGAAATGGGCGCTTGGTTAGCATTGGGGCTGCTGGTAAGCAGCACGATCGGCTATTGGTTGTGGCAACGAAATCGCAAGAAAAGTGTTAAAGATGAAACACCAGCATAGACCCATAACATGGCTTTGGTTACAATTATGGGCTGTTTTATTCACCAACGAAAGCCTGTGTTATGAGCATTGATCGCATACGCGCTTGCGTAGCCGATGATTTACAAGCAACTGATCAGCTGATCTTGACTCGTCTGAGTTCGGATGTCGCTTTGATTAACCAGATTGGCCATCACATAATCCAAAGTGGTGGTAAACGGGTGCGTCCATTAATGTTGCTGCTGGCAGCCAAGGCCTGTGGCTATCAAGGTACACATCACCATACCATGGCTGCTGTCGTCGAGTTTATTCATACCTCAACACTACTTCATGATGATGTCGTCGATGAAGCCGATACGCGTCGCGGTAAAGCCACTGCCAATGCCAATTGGGGCAATGCAGCCAGTGTGTTAGTGGGTGATTTTTTGTACTCGCGCTCATTTCAATTAATGGTCGAACCGCAGAATTTGCGTATTTTGTCTATTATGGCCGAAACAACGAATGTCATTGCCGCAGGTGAAGTGCTTCAGCTGTTGAACTGTCGCGATGCGGACACGGATAGTGAACGTTACTTTCAGGTTATCTACCGAAAAACAGCCAAACTCTTTGAAGCATCGGCTCAACTCGGAGCAGTATTAGCACTTCAAGATGCGGCTATCGAATCAGCGCTCGCTTGCTATGGCAAAGAGTTAGGTAATGCCTATCAACTGATTGATGACGTACTCGATTACAGTGCCGATGAGAGCGAATTAGGCAAGGCATTGGGTAAAGATCTCGCCGAAGGCAAACCCACACTCCCCTTAATCTTGGCACTGGCACGAGCCGAACCAGAAGAACAGCAATTAATTCGCCATGCCATCGAGCAAGGTAGCGATGAAAACCTGACGCAAATCACCAGTATTATCCAGCGCACTGGCGCACTGACTGAAACGCAACAACAAGCACTAGCGGCTTCGGATCGTGCCATAGCCGCTCTGTCCCCACTGCTTGACAGCCCTTACAAAACGGCGCTTATCGACCTAGCACATCTTGCAGTCAATCGCAGTCATTAAAGTAAGTTGTTATTAGCGCAGTGCTGCTTTTGGTGTGCTCAACCGCGACATAAGTCAATACCGCCGCCACTTTATGCTCTATGTCGGGCATTTGTCACAGTAACTGCTCAGGCTCTGCAGTACTAATTCGCAACATGCACTAACATAACTGCTTAAAAAAGAACACCCTTGACCTTGATCGCTTAAATCAAAGTTGTTCAAGTGAACAATCGTTGCTCCAGAAGATCACACAATATATGGCCTAGCAAAGTGTGCGCTTCTTGAATGCGCGGTGTATCATTACTGGGCATACGCAAACAGATATCAGCCATTTCGGCTATTTTACCGCCCGACGCACCCGTCATGGCCACCACCTGAATACCCATCGCTTGTGCAACCGGAACGGCTCTTAACACATTTTCTGAATTGCCGCTGGTTGTTAGGGCAATCAACACATCGCCCTTTGCCCCCAGTGCCTCCACTTGGCGCGAGAACAACTGATCGAAACCAAAATCATTACCAATCGCCGTCAATGCCGATGAGTCAACCGTTAAAGCTAAGGCTGGCAGGCCAGGTCGCGTCAGCTTAAATCGAACCACCAACTCGGCTGCTAAATGTTGCGCATCTGCTGCGCTACCGCCATTACCAATAAATAACAGTTTATTACCTGCACGCAAGGCTTGTTCGCAACTTTCTACCCAGCGCTCAAAATCATCCTGCAATATTGAGTCTTGCTGCAAAGTTTGCAACACTTGTGCAGCTGAAGCCAACTCTGCTTGCCATAATTGCCGAATATTCATGGATGCTCCTCAATGGGCTTAACCGCTTTAATATTAATAACCTGCGCCAAACCTTGATGGTGACTACCTTCGTCTAGCTTAACTTGAGCGAGTTCACACACTTCAACTTGCCAATGTTGCAACCAGCTTTGCCAGCTAGATAAATTATAAAGTAAGTCCAGCGACTTAGGACCGCCACTGGTTAAGGGCAACTGCGACTCATCAAACACTTGTACCACCAAGATACCACCCGGCTTCAAGCGAGCAAACAGGCGTTGCCAACAGAGAGCTTGAGCTGACTTAGGAACATGGAAAAAGCTGGCAACCAAGGCGTCAAACGTCTCTTCGGGTAAGGCATCATGAATTAAATCCAGTTGTCGCGTCACCAGCTGCACACCAGCGTCCTGAGCAAGAGCTTGTGTTTTAGTTAATCCAACCGAAGAATAGTCCCAATTGTGTGCTCGATAACCTTGTTGCGCCAGCCAGACACTGTTTCGACCTTCACCATCAGCCACCGCTAACACCGATGCCCCCTTTAGCAAATGGGGTAATTGACTGGCAATCCAAGCGTTGGGGGCTTTGCCATACATAAACCCCTGCACACTGGCAAAACGCTGATCCCAAGGGTTTTCATTCACCTGCATACATACTCCGAAGCATCAACAAAACAGATTGCTTACTCATACACGTCTTTTCCATCTGCTTGTCGCTTCCAGCGCTTATAGTTCCATATATATTGTTGAGGGCATTGCGCGACATAACGGGCAATGTCGGCATTCATTGCTTGCGCAGAGGCAACTAAATCACTACTGGCAATCGCATCACTGGCGGGTAAAACGTGCAAACAATAACCACGCCCCCAAGACAAGCGCTCACACCAAGTAAATAATACTGGAGCTTGGCTTTTGTTGGCTAAACGACCCGCTAATACCATTGTGTAGGCAGGCAGGGCAAAAAAAGGCGCATACTCACCGCCATTATCACCTGGATCTTGATCGGGTAAAATACCAGCGATCTGATTGTGCTTTAAGGTGGCCAACAAAGCACGCACACCCGACATGTCCGTCGGCACGAGCTTAGCGCCTGTACGTTGACGTGCAGAACGCACAAAATCTTCTATTTCAGGATAATCAGACGGTTGATACAGACTGGCCATGCCTTGGGTTGACGCCCAAAATAAACCCGCTAGCTCCCAAGCACCAAAATGCGGTGTTAATAACAACACCCCTTTTTGTTGAGCAAGTGCCGCTTCCATCAAGTGAAGTCCTTTAACCTGTTTAATCTGCGCAAACAAGACTTCGGAATTGGCTATCCACATCCAGCCTAGCTCACAAGCCGTTTTGCCCAGTTCGGCAAAGAAGAGACGCATCAAGCGCCAGCGCTGCCAAAGGCTTAGCTCAGGAAAGGCAATACCCAAATTGACCCAAGTCACGCGCCTGTCTCGACTGGGAAAAAGCACATACACATGACCTAACAGCCAACCCAGTCCGTGCACAACAGGCAAAGGCAATCGACTTAAGCCCGTCAGTACACGAATGAACCAATCTGCTTTACGTTGATTCGTCACGATGCGTTCCACGATCAGCGACTAACCCAGCCATGGCTGCCTGAATGTTAGCAAATAGTTGCGGATTAAGTTGCGACTCAGCATGAAGTAACGCTTTAATGCGCTGCCTCTGCTGAGGTTTACTAAAACAAGCAGGACAGTTATCTTTAATGACGGGCAAATCGGCTGACTCAGCAAAAGCGCGAGTTTGCGATTCTCGCACCGACATGAGCGGGCGAATAACGCGCAAATCACCAGCATCAATCACATAATTGGCTTTCATCGTCTGTAACTTGCCTTGATACATAATCGACATGAACAGGCTTTCCGCCATATCGTCCAAATGCTGTCCCAGAGCCAACACACCATAACCTTCTCGACGCGCTACAGAGTACAAAATACCGCGTTTCATGCGAGCACAAAAAGAACAGAAAGAATCTCCCTGCATTGAAGATTCGGCCTGCGCCATGATGCCATGACTTTCATAAAAGTAGGGAATATCTAATGCTGCTAAGAATGCCACCAAGGGAGATGGATCGAAACCAGGAATTTCAGGATCTACAGTACAGGCAGCTAATTCGAATGAGATGGGGGCATGATGCTGCAAGTGTTTCAACACCAGTAACAGCGTCAAAGAGTCTTTTCCGCCCGATAACCCCAGCAGCACCCGATCACCCTCTCGGATCATTTGGTGCTGCACCACTGCCTTGCCAACTGCCTTTAATAGCGACTTAGGCAATACGTAAGTCTTAATTATTGCCATGAACTTGCATTTGACCCACCTTACAAGCCTGTGGTTTGGCTTCGTACAAATGGTTAAAGGTATAGCGTCCCGATGCAGCCTGATGGCGCCACACAGGCTGACATTCACCCGTACCCAAGAAAAGCAAATCTGGCCAAGCACCTTCTGCTTTTGCTTTCAGCACCCTGTAACCACTAGCCGAAAAACCCAACTGGCGCTCAACCTTACCGTCCGCCGATTGACTGAAGAGATAAACCTGCTGACCAATTTTTCCCGATGAACATTCATTGCCCACCATCAAAATCACTTCTTTCTTGCCATCGCCATTCAAATCTAGCACTTCTGTTTTGTGCGGAACCACACCGCACTGCCCTTGCATAAGTTCACCTTGCGCGTTCGCTTGCCAACCACGTTGCGATAGCAACTCAGCTACTTTGCCTTGCATATTATCGGCAATACCACTCGTGCCGGCAAAAATTGCTTTTTTCACATCATCCATGGCGGCAGCCTGAACGAACACCGGGGATGAAACCAAGAGAGAAGTAGCTAACGCAATGATGGTTTTCATTGACTAAACTCCTAAAAGTTGTGGAAGATTACGCCATGTAATAAAGGCACCCATAAACAATAAAAACACCGCAAACAAACGCCGCAGTAACACCTGCGGCAAACGACTATTCAAGCGCTGTCCCACTTGCGCTCCTGCAACACCGAGAACCGAAAACAAACCGATTAATCCCCAGTCTAACGTCAAATTCAAATCTTCTAATACGTGCAAGTATTCCCAAAACCCACTCGCTGACTTCATGGTAATAATCACCAACGAAGTACCCACAGCAACATTCATTGACAAGCCACCCAGCAGCACTAAGGCAGGAATAATCAAAAACCCACCACCAACGCCTACCAGTCCAGTTAAGGCACCAACGATCAACCCATCTAACCCAACCTTCCAGAAAGCACGCGGTTCACTCGGAGCATTATCTAGGTTGATCGGACGAAACATCAACCAAGCCGCAACCAGTAAGAGTGCAGCGAAGAGCAACATTTGCATCCAAGAAGGAATAAAGCGCGCAAAATAGGCACCAAACACCGCACCCGCCATGCCGGGCAAGCCAAAGAACATGGCGCTGCGCCAATCAACCTGATCCTTACGAGCATAAGCAAACGCACTGACGAGACTGATGATGCCAACTATCGCCAAAGAGCCAGCGAACGCAACCTTCTCATCCTGACCTACCAAATAGACCAATACCGGCACAGTTAAGATGGAACCACCCGAACCCAGCAGCCCCAAACTCAAGCCAATCAAAATGGCGCCTAACCATGCCCAGATAACCATAATTCATCCATTCGTCATTCTCACTAGGTCTGAATTGTAACGGAATCTACCCTTTTTTTCGAGTCAATATCTTGTGTAAAAAACAAAAACCATCTTGACCCAAGTTAAACAAAACGTGATAATGCTTTTTTTTGCACTTTATCTCTTCCTTATTGATGGATTGCAAGCGTCTACGGATTACCCAATTTCAAAGGAAAAAACATCATGGCGAATATCGTTTCAGCTAAAAAACGCGTACTGATTGCAGAGCGCAACCGTTTAAGCAACGTTGCTCAAAAATCTAAAACCAAAACTTTGGTGCGCCGCACTCTAGAAGCTATTGCGACGGGCGACCACGCTGCAGCAATGACTGCTTTTCGTACTGCGCAAGCTCAGATCGATACCATTGCACGCAAAAACATCATTCATAAAAATAAGGCTGCTCGTATGAAGAGTCGCTTGAATGCGCGTGTTAAAGCGATGGTTGCTAAATAATTCGCAGTAATTGCTTAGCATGAAAAAGAAGCCGACCGAGTGTCGGCTTTTTTACGTTAGGTGTTTAGAAAGTGGACAGCTTCTCATGAAAAACGTAAAATCAACTTAACATTCATACTCTGCAAAAGCCATGCCATTAAATCCTCAAGCAGCACAGGACGCCATTCAGGCACTCGCTAGAGCCTTGAACACGGTTAATGACTACCCAATAGTGATTAATAGCCCTTTAACTGGATTGCAAGAAACCCTACGTGCAGGCGTCATTCAACAATTCGAAGTGGCTTACGAACAATGCTGGAAACTATTGCAGCGTTGGATTAAGGAAAATGTTGATCTAGAACAAGCACAACACCCTCGTACCCGAAAAGACCTGTTCCGCCTAGCCGCTCAACATAACCTCATTGATGATCCCGTACCTTGGTTTACTTTTGGTGACGCACGCAACTTAACATCTCATACTTATGACGAAACGACTGCTCAACAGGTTTTTGCTACAGCACAAGACTTTCTGCCACATGCACAAAGTTTACTGAGGCGTTTATCTCATGCCAACGATTAACCTGCCCAGCGCGTGGCTAACAGAAATTCAGCACATACTTTCCCAACATCTGCCAGAAGCTAAAGCATGGGTTTTTGGATCTCGCGTGTCGGGAAAAGCGAAACGATGGTCAGATTGTGACATCGCGTTACTCACATCAACCCCGCTGAATTGGCAACAACTCGAAAGATTGAAAGACGCCTTTTCTGAATCGAATCTACCGATTATGGTTGATTTGTCTGATTGGTCGAAACTGCCCACTTTCTTACAAGAAAAAATCAAACAACAACACATTGAAATTCAGTGAGTGTTGG
>JACXUY010000002.1 GCA_014763665.1 Gammaproteobacteria bacterium | reverse complement strand
GCATCAATCACTTCAACAAAATGATGGTTGAGCAGCGGAGAAATATCACGGAACAAAATGCCCGGCTTAGGAAAGTCGGGAACTTCGCTCATTAAGGCTTTAAAATCTAACATTGAAGCTTCCTTTAACCTTTTTGAGGAGCAATACTGGATTTTTTGGCGGTAACGCAATTGGCTGCATCCACATACACCAAGGTGGGTTGATGCTGTTTGATGTCAGCGGCATCTATCTGCGCAAAAGTACAAATGATTAACAAATCTCCAGGACGTGCTTTATGTGCAGCTGCACCATTAACGGAAATAATGCCACTTTTTTCTTCCGCTCTAATGGCATAGGTAACGAAGCGCTCACCATTATTAACATTATAAATATGAATTTGTTCATATTCATGAATGCCAGCAACATCTAACAACTGACCATCAATAGCACAAGAGCCTTCGTAATCTAACTCGGCATGTGTGGTGGTCACTCGATGTAGTTTGGCGTTTAAGACTGTTTTAATCATGCAAATCTTTTTCCTTAACCCGTATTACGCATACCAGCCGCAATGGCATTAATCGAGCGCAGCAGGGGTCTTAACCACATATCACGCTCTGTTTCGGTTGCTTCTGTGTTGCGATAACGTTTAAGCAATACGATCTGCACGTGATTGAGTGGATCTAAATAAGGATTGCGACGATGTAGTGACAAGGCAATTTCTGGTGTGTCTGCCATTAAGGTCTCGTTACCACTAATACTCAGCACCTGCTTCCTGGTGCAGTAATATTCACTGGCGATAGTATCGTAAATGCGGAGTGCTTGCTCACGATCTTGTGCCAGCATAGAGTATTCTTTGCCGGTCGTTAGTTCCGTTTTAAACAGCGACATTTGGATATTGCTGACCATTGAACGGAAGAAAGGCCAGCGCTTATACATATCGCGTAAAGCAGTCGGTTGTTCTGGGTGTTCTTTCTGCCACTGATCCAAGGCACTACCTAAACCATACCAAGCGGGCAGGGTTAAACGAGCCTGCGCCCAGCCAAACACCCAAGGAATAGCACGAATAGAAGCCTTGCTACGATTACCTGTCTTACGGTGAGAAGGGCGTGATCCCATGTTCAACAGGCCAATTTCAGTTACCGGTGTGATTTCATAGAAATAGTCCAAGAAGCCGGGCGTATTATCGGTTAGTTGACGGTAGCTTGTTTCACCATACTGCGCCAGCTCAGCCATAATAGCCATGTCTTGTTCATCTTCTACTCTGACAGACTGTACTAAGTGGGTACTGGCCTTCATCAGTCCCGTCACACCCAAAGTCAATTCATAGGCTGCTGTTTCAGAGTTACTGTATTTATAAGACAATACTTCGCCTTGTTCGGTAAATTTGATTTGGCCGTGCACGGTGCCGTAAGGTTGTGACTGAATGGCGATATGTGTTGGACCACCCCCACGACCGATCGTACCCCCACGACCATGAAATAAACGGCATTCAATATCATATTGATCAAACACCGCCATAATTTCTTTTTGCGCACGATAGAGATTCCATGCTGAAGCAACGATACCGCCATCTTTACAAGAGTCAGAATAGCCCAACATAATTTCTTGTAATTTACCAGCGCTGTTTACCAGTGCGCGGTAGGTCTCGTTTTCCATCAAATCGGTCATTACAGGCACAATGTGTTGTAAGTCTTCGATGGTTTCAAACAGTGGCGACACCTGAATGTGGCAATAGGTTTCGCCATTAGAAGCGCCTGCAAGTCCTGTTTGATGCGCTAAGAACATCACTTCCATGACATGGCTAGCTTGGTGCGTCATGGAAATAACATATTGCCCAAAAGCTTTCGGGCTGATTTCTTCGCGCATTTGACGAATGACATCAAACACCGCTAAGACTTCTTTTGTTTTTTCCGAAAGAACAAGGTGTTTACGATCAATAATGACGGGAGAGGCAATGTGCTCTGCCAATAAGCGAATTCGAGCTTCTTCTGTTAACGCATTGTAATCTATACCTAAATGCATTAACAGTTCGCCAACGGACTCACTGTGAACGGTTGATTCTTGACGGATATCTAAGCGCATCAGATAAAAACCGAAGGTTTTTACGACGCGAATTAAGTCGAGTAAATCGCTATCGGCAATGGTTTTGTCACCATGTCCGCAGAGTGAGTCATGAATCAGTTGTAGGTCTTCTAAAAACTGGTATTCGTTATCGTAAGCAAAGCGAGAGCGAGGAGCCGGCTCTTTATTAATGCGACTTTCAATCCAGCTTAGTGTTGCTTGGATTCTGCCTTCAATAATGTATAAGAAGCGACGATAGGGTTCATCACTAAAACGATTAGGACGATTATGGAAAATTTGATGTAACAAGTCAGAATCGACTATGGTTGCACGGTAAATTACTTCTTGGCTGATATTGCACAAGTGACGTGAGTGCGTAAGATGACGACTGAGTTTAAATACCGTATCACGATAGTAATAAAGAATGGTACGAGCGTGTAACAGCACAGCCAATTCTGTTTTTTGGTGCGTTACAAAAGGGTTGCCGTCTCTGTCGCCACCAATCCAAGAACCAAAGGATAAAAAGGGCGAGGCACTTAGCTTCGCTTCTGGATAATGATGTGCCAAGGCGCGATCCATAAAGCGATAAACTTTCGGTACCGCTTCAAATAACGATTGGCGGAAATAGAAAATACCGTGACGAATTTCATCATCGACTTCTGGTTTAGTCGATCTAACCTCATCGGTGTTCCACAATGCTTGAATTTGCGTTTGTAAGCGATTGATGATCTCGGGATCATTCCAATCGTTACGACGTTCATCAAAAACCAAATCTTCTAGGGTAACGAAGACTTCACGCAAATTTTCCATCACCGCACGACGTTTAGACTCGGTAGGGTGAGCAGTAAAGACAGGACGATACATCAAGCCTTGTACTAATTCATTCATTTGTTCGGCGCTGATGCCTTCGGCTTTCAACTCGCCAATCGACGTCATGAACGAGCCTAACCAGAGCGGACCTTCTTCACGCATTTGGTGTTGACGACGATGAAAAGCGCCTTCTTCTTCCGCTAAATTGGCTAGACCAAAATAAATATTGAAAGCACGAATCACATGCGTCATGGTATCAGCGTCTAACTCAGCAATAAAATCATTGAGTGATTGACGTAATGCGGGATCATCTTGCTTACGTAAACTAATATAACCTTGACGCAAGCGTTCAACGGCTTCGTAAACGGCTTCACCAGCTTGTTGACGTACGACATTACCTAAGAGCGTTCCGAGTAGCTTAACACGAGCACGCAACTGCTTATCTTGAATTTCTTTCACTCTACCTGTTCCTGTTGTACGGAAGCAAAACGCTTTCACATAGCCTATAAAAATCGGCTTTCTCCGATGACTTTTTAGCCATGAAGCGCATAACCCTTGGGGGTTGCCAAAGGAAAACACTAAAATTATAACCGATGGTCAAGTTTATGACAAAAAAATACCCTGCGGATGGCAGGGTATCTTCGGGCAGAAATCAAAGAATTAAGTTTGACTCGCTTGGTAGCGGGCAACACCATCTAATAATTCTTGTTTAGCGGCTTCAACACCTTCCCAGCCGTCAATTTTGGCCCATTTTCCTGGTTCCAAATCCTTGTAGCGCTCAAAGAAATGTTGGATTTGTCCTTTAAGTAAAGCAGGAACATCCGCCAAATCTTTTACATCTTTGTAAATGGGCGTGAGTTTATCGACAGGTACAGCAATGATTTTCGCGTCTTGGCCACCATCGTCGGTCATTTTTAACACAGCAACTGGGCGACAACGAATGGCAACGCCTGGCTGTAGTGGATAAGGCGTAATCACCAGTACATCAACAGGATCGCCATCTAAGCCGAGGGTTTGATTGACAAAACCGTAGTTAGCCGGATAGAACATTGCCGTAGCCATAAAACGATCCACCCATACCGTGCTGGTATCTTTGTCGACTTCATATTTAATTGGGGTAGAGTTGGCAGGGATTTCGATAATCACGTTCATTTCATCAGGTACTTTTCCAGCGGAAATATCAGCTAAACCCATAATGAGTATTCCTTTTATAATGATTGGCCAAAAAAGCCCCGCATTGCGGGGGCTTAACTATGTTGTGTTCCAAAACAGCTACGAGCATCCCGATTGCTAGGCGCTATGCACGCAACGAAACGGGGTGCGTTATTTGTTTTAATTAGATTTTGTAGTAGCTTTGAACCGTCTTAACTTCTTCTTTAGAACCTAGTACGACGCCACAACGTTGGTGAATTTTTTCAGGGTTAATATCCATGATGTTTTCGTAAGGTGTTGTAGACATAGCGCCAGCTTGCTCTAATAAGAAGCTCATGGGGTTACCTTCGTACATCAAACGTAATTTACCGGGCTTGCCTGGCTCACGGTTGTCGTAAGGGTACATGAAAATACCGCCACGCGTCAGAATACGGTGAACTTCGGCAACCATAGAAGCAACCCAACGCATGTTGTAACGCTTACCTAATGGACCAGTTTCACCAGCGATACAGTCAGCAATATACTGTTGCATCGGCGCTTCCCAGAAACGTTGAACAGACATATTAATGGCAAATTCTTTAGTCGTTTCAGGTACTTTAACTTGTTCTTTCGTTAATACGAACTCACCAATTTTGCTGTCTAGGGTGAAAATATCAACGCCTTTACCCAATGTCATAACCAATAATGTTGATGGGCCATAAAGCACGTAGCCAGCAGCTAATTGATTGCGACCTGATTGCAGGTAGGTTGCTTCTGCACCACCGTCTGCACCATCGGCAGCAGGTAAAATCGAGAAGATGGTACCGACTGACAGGTTAACGTCAATGTTAGAGGAGCCATCTAATGGGTCGAACAATACTAGAAATTTACCCTCAGCTGAACCGGCAACTGGTAAGTCTTCTTCTTCAGAGGCAATACCACGTACAACGCCAGAAGATAGCAAAGTATCTTTCAATAAGTCGTTAGAAATAACGTCTAGTGCTTTTTGATCTTCACCCTGAACGTTTTCTGTACCCGCAGCACCTAGAATGCCCGCTAATGCACCTTGGTTTAAACGAAACGCGATGTCTTTACATGCAACCATCACGTTGTCTAATAGATAAGCTAAATCCGCATCAGCGTTTTGTTTAAGGTATGTGCTTAGCAACATATCGGGAAGCTCCTGTTCAAAAATTAAATAAAACTTATGTAATTATAGCAGAAAGGATAATTAAGGTTGTGTTGCTTGACGCAATTCACCCACAATTAGGTCCATTTTGCTTTCTGTTAGCAACGCATTGCGCCAACCTTTGGTCAAGCGTGGCGGTCGAACGCCACCAGCCAACCAAACCGACAGTTCATCCTTGTTGGCTAAAACAGCGTTTTGACGCAATCCGAGTTCGCAGGCCAGTTGTTCAATATAATGACGCAGCCTTTTCAGTTTTTCACCATCCACACTGGGTATCTTAGCTGGTTGCGTAATTTCAGGCGGATGGGCTAACAATTCAATCAGCGTCTGCCCATGTTTGCGAATGGTTTGTGGTGCTAGACCTAGTCGACTAAGTTGTTCAAGTTGGTTGGGCATTTTTTCCGCTAAAGACAAGAGTTGACCGTTATCGAGTATCCATTGTCTGGGTTTGTTGACTTCGATTGCTTTGGCTTCACGCCATAATAGCAAGGCATCTAGGCGTAATTTTTGTTCGGCATTAAAAAAGGGGGGCGCTTTAACTTTTTTTCGTAAACTAATGATATCGGCTTGATACAAACTGATTTCACTCAACTGTCGATTGTCATCGTCAATCCAGTGTAAGCGTCCATTTGCAGTCAGCTTTTGTTGTAGTTGTGGGTAGAGTTTGGCTAAGTAGAAAACATCATCAATAGCATATTGCAATTGAGCGTCGGATAACGGACGTTGGCTCCAATCGGTTTCGGTTTGATCTTTGCTTAATACCACCCCTAATTCAGCCTCGACTAAACGGGCGAAACCACAAGACTCCCCTAAACCGAGCATTAAAGCGGCCAGTTGAGTGTCAAAAATAGGTGAGGGCAGTTGACCTGATTCTAGCCAGACAATTTCTAAATCCTGACGACTATCGTGAAATACTTTAACGGCTGCCGTTTGTTTTAAACACTGCCAGAGGGGCGATAAATCCAACAACAAAGCATCAAATAGGAAAATATCGCCTTTGTCCGTCATGGCTTGCACCAAACATAAAATCGGTTTATAAGTGTTACGACGAACAAACTCAGTATCTAAAGCGATAAATTGCGCTTGTGATAATGCGGCTAGGGCGTGTGTGAGTTCTGACGCGTTTTGAATAAGGCGAGCTTGAGTCATGCTAAAAGATGCAGTTTATTGGCTAAGGAAGGTCTGAATAATGGCTTCTGCTTCGCAGCGCTAAAGCGTCGCTGCTCATTCAGACTTCCCATTTTCATTTTTTGGTTGGTGGAAGGACATTAAATTAAGTGGTTAGCTGTTACTAAATGCAGTCCTTCCCCCACGCCCCCATCCTTTTTATTTTTAAAAAATTCCATAATTGTTTGTTAGGATAAAGCTAATATTAAAATTGAGCAAGTAGCAACCCTACTTCAGCACCTCTATCCCTTTGGTTTTTTAGAACTACCCGTTACAATGAGCAGATAAATTAATTAGGACATTGCATGACTTTTGAAGAAGCGTTAAGTCGCTTACCAGATTTGCTCAAACGTGATTTAGAACAACCTTTGTGTGTTTGTAACCAAGTGGTTAAAAGCGATGTCATCAAAGCCATTGCCGAGGGAGCGCAAACCTTGCAACAGGTTCAACAGCAAACCTATGCTAGTGATGGTACTGGGTGTTGCAAGCGTCAGATACAGGCGTTAATTAAAGCGATTCATGATGAGCATAATGGTCGCTCTTCAACGAACGCATCTTCATAAAACTAAAAAGAATTTCATCTATGCACGCAGCTGCTCATCCGAAACATATCCATATTCTGGGCATTGGTGGCACTTTTATGGGCGGTTTGGCGCAAATTGCGCGCCAAATGGGCTATCAGGTGACGGGGCAAGACAATCCTTTATATCCGCCGATGAGTGATCAATTAGCTGCGCTCAACATCGAGTTAGCCGCGATGGACGATTGCACCTTTATTCAGCAACAACCCGATTGTGTCATTGTGGGTAATGTGATGAAGCGAGGTATGCCTGCCATCGAAGCGTTATTAGAGTCGCAGTTAACCTATGTATCGGGGCCTCAATGGTTGCATGAGGTGGTATTAAAAGACAAATGGGTGTTAGCTGTTTCTGGAACGCATGGCAAAACAACGACATCCAGTATGCTGACATGGATTCTCGAAGATGCCAAGCTGTCACCGGGCTTTTTAATTGGTGGTGTGCCGAGTAACTTTGGCGTATCTGCGCGCTGGAGTCAGGATTCACCTTTTTTTGTTGTTGAGTCGGATGAGTATGATAGTGCGTTTTTCGATAAACGGGCTAAGTTAGTTCATTATTGTCCCAGAACCTGGGTGATTAATAATTTAGAGTTTGATCATGCCGATATTTACGACAATTTAGCGCAAATTCAAAAACAGTTTCATCATGGTATGCGTTTGGTACCGGCTTCAGGTTTGGTGATTACACCAAGTCACAGTGAGGCGATTGAAACCTTGTTGGCTCAAGGCTGTTGGTCATCTGTGGCTCAGCATGGTTCAGAGACGACAGCCGAATGGTCATGGCGATTGTGTGGTGCCGATGCCAGTCATTTTGCTGTGTTGCATCAGGGTCAGGTTGTGGGCGAAGTTCGTTGGTCGTTGCTAGGGGAGTTTAATATTCGCAATGCGCTTTCTGCAATAATTGCCGCGCAACATGCCGGTGTTCCCGTTGCGATCGCTTGCGAGTCATTATCGCAGTTTAAGGGCGTTGCCCGCCGTCTAACCTTGTTAGCGCATCGCAATGAGATTCGTGTTTTTGAAGACTTTGCCCATCATCCGACGGCAATTCAGGTTACCTTAGCTGGCTTGTCGCAACGCTTTCCCGATCAACGACTGATTGCCGTGCTTGAGCCTCGCTCTAATAGCATGCGAATGGGGGCGTTTAAGGATCAGTTGGCAACGGCATTAGCTGAAGCGGATAGCGTTTTTATGTATCAGCATCCTGATTGGGATTGGCAAATTCCGCTAGAAAGTTTCTGTCAGCCCGTTTTCATCGCTCATGATTACGATGCATTACTAGCCCAGGTGTTAGAGCAAACGCAATCGGGAGATGTGATTGTTTGCATGAGTAATGGCGGATTCGGTGGCGTGCCTAAACGCTTAGCAGAAGGTGTTTAAGTGACATGGATTTGTTGCTGTTGGGGTTGTTGAGTCTAGCCTTTGGGGCGAGTTTTGTTGCTTCTGGTTTTGGATTTTTGGGTGCGTGGCGTTAATTACTCGAGCAAGGTAAAACGCACGCGGCACAAGCCTGCAACTGGGGTAACTGGTTGGGCTTGAAGGTAAGAAACAAGGCGATAAAGCCAGTTTCTTAACTATCAATCTTGATTAATACGGCTGGCGACAGCGCCGGTTTGATTTTTGTATTTTGCATCGGTGCGCTTGTGATAAGGGCGCGCTGCAGCACTGGACATGGTTTCAAAATTAATCGCACAAATATCCATGCCCGGTCGCAATCCCAAGGGTAGTTTGCCCATATTGTGCATTTCCAACACAATTTGACCACTCCAGCCCGGATCAATGCGATGCGCAGTAACGTGTACCATCAAGCCTAAACGAGCTAAGCTTGAACGCCCATCTAACCAACCCACTAAATCATCGGGTATGGTGACACTTTCTAGTGTCGCTGCTAAAGCCAGTTCGCCTGGATGTAAATAGAAAATTTCATGTTCATTCAGCAGAATTTCGGCACCCATGATGCGATCAACCGTGCCCGCAAGATCCGTGCTTTTACCCGATAAATCGATGAAACCAGCGGTATGATCCGTAAACACGCGAAATGAGTTCCCCAAACGCAGATCAACACTGATCCCTTTTATTTTGCTCACATCGGGCTGCGGTGAAATGCGAATGTAACCCGTGGCAAGTGCTGCTTCAATGTCGGCATCGGATAAGCGCATTTATGAAACTACCTTGTGTAAGAGTTGAGAAAGCGTAAGTGGGTCACTATGATCGTCCGCACGAATCTTGCCTTGTGCAATAGCGGCCACTACAGCAGGATAGAGTTGGTGTTCTACCGTGAGTACGCGTTTGGCCAAAACCTCTGCTGTGTCATCGGCCAGAATCGGAACACTCTCCTGAGCAATGACCCTACCGCTATCTAATTCAGGTATCACCCAATGAACACTAGCACCATGCTCGGTTTCACCGGCAGCAATGGCTTGTTCATGGGTATGTGTTCCCTTAAATTTAGGCAACAACGAGGGGTGAATATTCAACAAACGTTGCTCATAATGACTAATAAACAAGGGCGTTAAAATACGCATAAAGCCAGCGAGAACAACAAGCTTGGGTTGAAATTCATCAATGGCCACAATCATTGCCTGCTCAAAAGCCTCACGACTGTCATAAGCCTTATGATCAACAATTCGTGTGGCAATATGTGCCTGTTGTGCTCTTACCAGTCCATAAGCATCCGCTTTATTGGATAAGACGCAGACAATGCGATAGCCGAAACCTTGCTGTTGGTCAATTAAGGCCTGTAAGTTAGATCCCGAACCTGAGATGAGAACAGCAATGTCAAACGTAGCCGTATTCACTATAAGACCTTAACGCAAATCGACTTGAGCTTCATCGCCTGCACGAGCGCGAATGTGACCTATGGTGAACACTGTTTCACCTTGCGCTTCTAAATGCGCTTTAGCAGTTGCTGCTTGCTTTGGGCTAACGACGGCGATCATGCCAATACCGCAGTTAAAGGTACGATGCATTTCTTTAAATTCAACATTGCCTTCTGCTTGCAACCAATCAAAAATAGCCGGACGTTGCCAAGTAGTGTGATCAAGCTGTGCAACCACATCGGCTTGCAGGACACGTGGAATATTTTCAATTAGTCCACCGCCGGTAATGTGAACCAGTCCTTTTACTTCAACTGCTTTCATTAACGATAGCAAAGGCTTAATGTAAATTTTAGTTGGCGCGAGCAGGGCGTCTTTAAAAGTAGCGCCGTCGAAGGCATCGGTTAAATTAATACCACTACGCTCGATAATTTTACGCACTAATGAATAGCCATTTGAATGCACGCCCGAAGAGCTGAGACCCAAAACAACATCACCAGGTTTAATTTTGGTGCCATCAATCAATTCATCGCGCTCAGCAATGCCAACGGCAAAACCAGCCAGATCATAATCTCCGTGATGATACATGCCTGGCATTTCAGCCGTTTCACCACCAATTAACGCACAACCCGCTAGGCGACAGCCCTCGCCAATACCAGCAATCACATCGCGCGCGATAGGCACTTCTAACTTGCCCGTAGCGTAATAGTCCAAGAAAAATAAAGGTTCAGCACCCTGAACAATCAAATCGTTGACACACATAGCAACCAAATCAATACCCACGGTATCGTGCTTTTGTGCATCAATCGCCAGACGTAATTTGGTGCCAACACCGTCAGTTCCAGAAACCAGTACAGGATTTTTGTATTTGCTCATGTCTATAGAAAATAAGGCGCCGAAGCCTCCTAAGCCACCAACGACTTCAGGGCGCAGAGTGCTTTTGGCAATCGGTTTAATGGCATCTACGAGTGCTTCACCCGCATCAATATCCACACCTGCATCTTTATAACTTAACGACGTTGCCATACTTAATCCCTTAGAGGTCACCATAATTTTGGTCATTATTTTAGCAGAATTTGTTTATCTACAAATCAACAAAACCAATTCGTTAAAACTTCAAACTCGCTTGACTCGCTTGTTGCAATCTGTGTGAGACTTCTGCGCCTATGCCTTTTGCTAATTTGTCAAAAACACTGAGAGCTGGTGCATAGTCAACCAGATTGTCGTTATCAAATTCGCTACGAGCGGCATGGCGAATGTCCCCCAGCTTGTCGATTAAGCCCATTTCAACAGCTTCATCACCAATCCAAACCAAACCCGTAAACAAGTCTTTGTTTTCTTTTAAGCGTTCACCACGACCATCACGAACTGCTTTTTTGAATTGTTCATGGGTGCGAGCCAGTACGTGTTTTTGTAGGTGTTCTTGCGCTTCTTTGTCGGCAGGGCTAAAGGGGTCTAGCAGGCGTTTGTGCTCGCCCGCGGCTAAAGAACGGTTTTCAACGCCAATTTTTTTCATTAATTCTGTCACACCAAAGCCATCGAAACGCACGCCAATTGAACCAACAATGCTGGCTTTATCGGCATAAATTTTATCGGTAGCACTGGCGATGTAGTAGCAGCCAGAAGCACAAAGGTCTTGAGCAACGGTAAGGATTTGTTTTTCTGGATGTAATGCTTTGAGACGTTTAATCTCATCATAAATTACCCCTGATTGTACAGCTGAACCGCCAGGTGAGTTTACATTCAGAATAACGCCTTTACTGTTTTTGTTGCTAAACGCTTCCTCTAACTGGGGAATAATCGCATCGGCACTGGTTTCGGTTTCCGGCAGAATCGCTCCCACTATCGTCACCACCGCAACATGAGGTTTTTGGCTGTCATCACCCATACTGCCACTGAAGCTTTGACTCAGGATAACTAAGCTACCTACCAGATAAACGCCAATGGCCAGCTTCATAAAATTGCTAAACCAACGACTGCGGCGTTCGCTATTGACAAAATTGGCAGCAGCATCAGCCAGCTTATTCATGGCTGGTGAGTTATTTCCGTCATACATTATGGTCAATCCTAATCTAATCGAATAAAGGGGTTATAATACTGGAAAAGCTTCTTAACCACCACTAAACAACATGAGTTTGCATGTCCAATACTGATTCACCTAATCCATTTGACTTAACTCATTTTTTACAGACCTTACCCGAATCATCGGGCTGTTACCTGATGTTCAATAGTGAAGATCAGGTGATTTATGTTGGTAAAGCCAAGAACTTAAAGCGTCGGGTAAGCAGCTATTTTGTGCGTCATCACGATCACCCGAAAACACGCACCATGGTGGCGCAGGTGGCGCGTGTTGAGCTGATGCTGACCAATACCGAAGCAGAGGCTTTCATTCTCGAATATACGCTGATTAAAAAGCACAATCCGCGTTATAACATTATTTTCCGCGATGACAAGTCTTATCCTTATTTGTACGTCACCACGCAACACGATTTTCCCGGTTTGTATTTTTATCGTGGCAGTCGAAAAAAAGAAGGAAGATTGTTCGGTCCTTTTCCCAGCAGTCCGGCAGTTTATGAAACCTTAAATACCTTGCAAAAAATCTTCCCTGTGCGTCAGTGTAGCGATAGCTTTTATCGCAATCGTTCGCGACCTTGTTTGCAGTATCAAATAAAACGCTGTACCGCGCCTTGTACCGGTTTCATCAGCAAAGAAGCCTATGCACAAGATGTAAATGACACTCTTGCGTTTTTGGAAGGCAAAAGCGCACAAGTGATCGAGAGTAAACAAGCTCAGATGCAGCAGGCCGCCGAAGCGCTGGAGTTTGAACAGGCTGCCGCCTTGCGCGATCAAATTGAGTTGTTGAAAAGTGTGCAAGCGAAGCAGTTTGTTTCTGTCAGTCGCGATGAGGATGCCGATGTGGTGACCTTGGTGCAAGATGAGTCGGGTAGGGTAGTAGCTCAACTGTTAATGATTCGCAATGGAAACTTGTGGGGTTCGAGCAGTCATTTTCCCAAACACGCGCAATTTTCCGAGCCCGCTTTGGTGTTAGCGGCTTTTTTAGTGCAATATTATGCGGGTCGAGAAATTCCTAAACGCATTATCTTGGGTTGTGTTCCCGATGATTTAGAGGGCTTAAAGGCATGGTTTGCTTGGCAGGCGGGTTATCAGGTCTATTTGGTCACCGCGGCTAGGGGTGATGCCAAACGTTGGCTAGAGCTGGCCACGCAAAACGGTCAGCAAGCCCTAACCAGTGTAGCGGTGGATGAAGCGCAACAGTTGCGTTTATTAACGCAATTACAAGAAACCCTAGCCTTGCCCCGCTTACCGATGCGCATGGAGTGTTTCGATATTTCGCACTTGCAAGGTACTAATACCGTCGCTTCCTGCGTGGTGTTTATGAATGGGTTGGCCAGTAAAGCCGATTATCGACGTTATAACATCACTGGTATTACCCCTGGTGACGACCCCGCTGCCATGCGACAAGTGTTAAGCCGACGTCTCAAAAGTGGTGTGCAAACAGGTAATTTGCCCGACTTACTCATTGTCGATGGTGGCAAGACGCAATTAGCACAGGCGCAACAGCAGCTAGAAGAACTTGGTTTACTGGAACAAGTGATGCTTTTGTCTATCGCCAAGGGTGAAGGGCGTAAAGCAGGCTTAGAAACCTTTTATCAAGTTGGTGATAGCGAAGGCGTGCAACTGCCACCCGATCATGCGGTGGCGCATTTATTGCAACGCATTCGTGACGAAGCGCATCGTTTTGCCATTACCGGTCAACGCAATAAACGTAAAACCAGTTTGGCTTCTGGGCTGCAAGAAATTCCCGGTATTGGGCCGAAAACGCGGCAAAAATTGCTGAGAAAACTGGGTAACACCAGTGCTATTAAAGCCGCTACTATCGAACAGTTATTGGCTATTGAAGGGGTGACGCAGAAACAGGCGGAAGCCGTTTATGCCTATTTTCATCCTGAACAAGATAGCTAACAGAGTTTCACACTTGCATTGGAAAAGTCTTATTAATTGAGACAGCTCACTGGAGATAAGGATGAATAATTTATCGAGCGAAGTTACTGAACCCTCGTTGATGTTACCCAAGCTGACTACAGAGCAAGCCTTGGCTGAGTTTCATGCATTCAATCAACAATTTAACAGTGTGATCTTGGCAACAGTGAATGCGGAAGGCTTTGCCGATGCAAGCTACGCACCCACATTGCAGCTGAATGGTTGTTTTTATATATATATTTCCGCATTAGCGGCACACACACAAAATATTCTGCACAAGCCTGCTGCAAGTTTGCTGTTTATTGAACCCGAAACGCCTGCAAATCTGTTTCGTCGTCAACGCAGCATGATTCGTTGCTGCGCAAAGCCAATTGCCAGAGAAACACAAGCATGGGCGCAGTTAATAGATCGTTTCGAGCAGCTGCTGGGAAAAATGATGCGTACCTTAAGAGAACTGACCGATTTTCAGCTCATTGAACTCACGCCTAAGCAGGCAACCTATGTACGTGGTTTTGCCCAAACCTATCATTTTAGTGAAGAGGATCTCAGTGCTGATTTCACTGCAAAAGATGACATTCAGGCACAAATATGCGAAAAGCATTAATAGGATAAAAATTCGAGTTGGTCAGTGTGTTAAAATCGCTTCATCATAACGAATAATTTTATAAAGAGAAATGCACCGTGTTGTTTCGACTCAAACAGCAAATCCCTATGTGGTTAACTTGGTTTCGTATTTTAGCGATTCCGGCCTTTGTGCTGTTATTTTGGCTTGAGGGTGACGGTGAGCGTTGGTGGGCGGCTGGGCTGTTTACTGTGGCAGCGATTACCGATTTATTGGATGGTTGGCTGGCGCGTAAGTGGGAAGTGCAATCAGCATTAGGTGCTTTTTTAGACCCTGTTGCGGACAAGCTCATGGTGTCTGCTGCGTTAGTTTTGTTGGTGCCAAGTCTCGATAATTGGTGGATTACCTTGGCAGCACTGGTCATTATCATGCGTGAAATCAGTGTATCGGCATTACGCGAGTGGATGGCAGAACTGCAAGCAAGAGCAGCCGTTGCCGTTTCATGGCTCGGCAAAGCAAAAACGGTTTTTCAGTTAGTGGCTATCGGCATGCTCACTTGGAATCTTTCTTGGTCTTTGGTCGTTGGTGAGTGGTTACTCTATTTGGCGGCCATTCTCACCATTTGGTCGATGGTGCAATATGTGCGGGCGGCTTGGCCGTGGTTGGCTAAGTAGGAGAGAAGCCAACAAACACCTATGATGTCATGTTAGTGGACTGATTTCGCACGAACTGTTGTTTCAGGTTGACAAAAAAGAGCATTTTATCTAAATTGTATCTTTTATAAATACAATTTTATTAATGTTGGCTTTTTAATGTGAAAGAACTGTTTAAACAATGCATTCTAGACTTTCATCAAACGGCGATTAAACCGCTGAAAGCACGCTCATTAGTCTTGCCTACCCATTTAGAAAAAATTTTGGTCGTGACTGGAATGCGTCGCGTGGGGAAAAGTTCATTATTGCTCAATAGCATTGCACAACTTCGCGAGCAGATACCCACAAGGCAGATCATCTATATCAATTTTGAGGATGAGCGCCTAACCTTAAGCGCTGACAGTTTAGATGCGCTGTTACAAGCCTATCGAGAGCTTTATCCTGACATTGATTTAAGTAACTGTTACTTCTTCTTCGATGAAATTCAGGAAATAGAGGGTTGGGAAAAGTTTGTGCGTCGCTTGGATGACTCGATCAGCAAGCATAATTTTATCACTGGCTCGAATGCCAAGTTACTCAGTTCTGACATTGCAACCGCCTTGCGTGGGCGTTCGGTTAGCTACGAGTTATTTCCGCTTTCATTCACCGAATATTTGGCCTTTCGAGATATTGCGATTGACTCAATTAGTAGTCTAGGACGCGCTAAAATGCTATCGGCTTTCCACCAGTATGTGCAAACGGGTGGTTTTCCAGAGCTGGCATTGATCGAAGATAAAGACATTCACACCAAAATCATTCAAGAATACTACGATGTCATGATCTTTCGGGATATTGTCGAACGTTACCAAGAAAGCAACTTGCCTGCGTTGAAATACTTTCTCAAACGCCTTGTTGAAAGTGTGGGTAGTCCCATTTCGATTAGTAAAATTCATAACGAGATGAAGACATTGGGCTATCGGGTCGCAAAAAACACCCTGCACGACTATTATGATATTGCTGAAGCCGTATATTTGGTGGTCAATGCCAGCAAATACGATCCCTCTTTAGTGCGTCAGACGATGGCAGACAAGAAGGCTTATATCATCGACAATGCCTTTTTAACGCAACTAACCTACCGCTACAGTCAAGACTTGGGCAAACTACTCGAAAATATGGTTGCGGTTGAGTTGCGTCGTCGTCAATTAAGCGTACAGTTTATTAAGGGCGCAAAAGAATGCGATTTTGTCTGGCAAACCCATGAGAAAAGGATCCCCTTGCAGGTATCAGTCGATATTGGCCACCCCGATACTAAAGCGCGAGAAGTTGCAGGTCTGATTGCAGCGGCGCATTATTTGCAATGCAACGAGGGGATCATTATCACCCTTGACCATTCAGCAGAATGGCAGGAATCTGGTGTATCGATTAAAGCGATACCCGCATGGCAGTTTTTATTAGCGTGATTTACAGAGCATTGAAAGCGGTTAATCTCAGAATCTAAAAAACGCGGGTAAAAAAGTAAGGTTGATGCATTCTGTTTGCGAAGATTATTACCTTATTTACCGCATATTATGCGCAGATTAGATTGATTTTACGCCGCAAGCAGGGCGCAGCACAGGTTATGAATTGGTTTTATGATTGAGTCGTTTAAAGGTGCTACTAAAAACCACAGTTATATCTTTTGACAGGCTCAGGCTGAACGAGGTTATTGTTTTTTTGATCTCCGTTCGCACTGAGTTTGTCGAAGTGATGGTGAGAAGTGTCCGTTAGTGCTTCATCTGTTTCAACCGTTCCTGCAAATCCAATTGATTAATCATCGCCTTGCCAAGCCTTCTCAGCAATAACCCTGTTGTTGTGGCTTCCGATCCTTTTTCGACTACTTTGCTTAACACACCTTGGCTAACTTTTTGCATGCCGGCATCGACCAGCAGATCTACGCCTTGTTGAATCACCATGTTTTCGAGTGCGATTTTGAGCAGCTTGATGCTACCAAAAAAGCCGGGTCGGATGCCGTAAACTTGGGCAATATCACGCACTAATTTGGCACTGCGCCAGAGTAAAATCAGGCTATGTATCAGGTTATTCGGACTGAGTAAACTGATGCCAGCGCCTTGTAACATTGCTGGTTGAATGAGCGCTTCTGCTGCTTGTTTTAGAGGCTGGCTGACCATACGTTGGTAGAGTTCGAGCCGCTCAAAACCGGTATGATGTGCCTGTACCGTTTGCCAGAAAGCGTGATGCAATCGTCGAGCCTGTTCGCTGTTTTGGTGTTGTTGGGTTAGTTGTTCTAGCCAATGAGTGACGGCTATTTTATCACCTTGAGTCAGCAGCGAGGTTAATTCCTGTGCCTCGTTAATCACCCGATTAACACGACGGTAGGCTAGGGTTTCTCGTCCGACAAACCACAGCAACAATCCCACAAACAGCATATTGGTTACGAACAGCGCACTGGCTAAGAGTGGCAACTGCCCTAAACTATTCAGCCAAGATTCGATACTGGTTACCACTAAGCCAAGCAACAGTGAACTGATACCGGTAATCAATAACCAGTTAATGGCGCGTTTGTACCAAGCTATTTCGGCACTAGGTGTTTCATCAGTGGCAATCGGCTGAACAACAGGTTGATAACTGGGCAGATGATCGAAGTCATCATATATGACCTTATCGCGACTCTGATGTTGTTGTGTGGTCATGATGCTTCCCCCATGATGCGATTGAGTAGCTGGTCAAGGTGCATGGTACGAAAATCACTCGCTTGATGAATGATTGGTGGTAAGCAGTGAATGAGCGGGTAAACGCCTTGCTCGCTCAGATCATGAATGCGTTCAGGGATAGGATCGAATTCGACTTGATGCGTACTGCCATCTGGGTGTTTGTATCTCAGTGCTTGCGGGTTGTCGGCGTCGGGTTTGGTGGCAACCAGTGCCGATAGCAATAGGTGGTCAAAGGCGATCTGTTGTGCTTTGAGTTGTTGACTTGCGCCTTGGCTGACATGCTTGAGCAGCGATAATAAGCGCGGTTGTTGGCTTAAGGGTACTAAATCACACTTACTGGCGACAAAGATGACCTGTTCAATACTGACGTGTTTATGCAGTTTTTCATACCAACGACGTTTGCCGTAAATGAAGCTGCTCATCAGATGATTGAGTGATTCTTGCATTTCGGCAAGATAAGCACGACCAAAGGCCAGTCCTTCAAACAAGTCGAGTAACACAATTTGTTGCTGTGCACGACGGAAATAGGTATCGCGTAAGGGTTTAACCCAAGATTCTAGATAGTCTTGATAACGCTGTTGGAAGTGCAACAACCAAGGGTGATTGGGTTGTGCCAATACCTTCGCTGGTAGCGGACAAAATCGACCTAATAGATGAGCAGGGTCGGGCGGTGTGAGCAACAAAGCCCCTGGTTGTAATCGACTGATGCCAGCGCACTTAGCACTCTGTAAGTAGTGTTGATAGCTGTGCAACAGATGGTCACTGTAAAGACTATTAACGGGCAAATCAAAATCGAATCCATTGAGCATGGCTAACCAAGACTGTGCGTGGCTGAGCTGAGGTTCGCTGGTTTGTTGCGCCAGTACATGCGCCGACCAATCGCTGTAGCTGAGATCTGCTAAGCTCAGGTCCATTAACCATTCACCGGGATAATCGTAGATGATGAAACGATGGATTTCGTCGCCTAACAGCCTTTGTTGCCAAGCATGCGGGCGTTTTAAGGTAAGTTCTAAGGTGAATTGACTAATACGCGTGGTGGCTTGCGGCCATTGTCGTTGCTGAAGTTGCGCCAAGTTGGCGGCAAAATCAAAATTGGGCGCTTCATCACTTTCGACCAACCTAGCTGAAAGCAAACGATTGGCTGGAATACGGGTGAGAAAAGGCAGACGATTCATCTCACCCGCTGGGTTGGCGTGTTCACTCAGTTGCGCCATTACGCTGGTGAGTAAGGTCGATTTGCCACTGCGACTTAAGCCAGTAATGATAATGTGGCGTTCACTGGTCAGTAGATTGGTAAGGTGTTTTTTCATCGTTTCTGACCAGTGATTCGTGGCTTAGAAAAGCACCATTTGCAGCTTACGACGACCTTCTTTCACCACATCGGGATGACTTTCACTGAGCATTTCAAATAAGCGGATCAATGCCTTTTTTGCTGCACCGTCGTTCCAGTCTTTATCTATTACCATGATTTGTAAAAACATTTCAATGGCATCACTAAACTGACGGTCGATAATCGCGTAAGCCGCCAGTTGATAAAGGGCTTCACTATTTTTAGGGTTCGCTTGTAGCTGCTGCGCTAATTCATCTGGCACGGGGGCAGCCAGCGCAATTTCAACAAAGGATAACAAAATGCCGATAGGTTTGCCTTCTTTAGAACCTTTGGCGTCATCATTCAGCGCATTGTAAAGCTCCAAGGCTTCGTTCAGTTTGCCTTGTAAAATAAAGATGCTGACCAAATCTAGGTGGATTTTGTAGTTTTCCGGCGTAATGCTAGCGGCTTGTTTCAGCGCATCAATGGCAACATCGACTTGACCTTCCGCCAGTGCTTGTTTAGCCACCATACGCAGGTTATCGGCATCACTAGGGGTGATGTAAGGATCGAGCATGGCACGAATTGCCGTAGCAGGTTGAGCACCCATTTCCGTTTTAACGGCGACCCCATCTTTGAACAACATGATGGTGGGTAGGCTACGGATGCCATATTGTTGTGCTAAGGCTTGTTGTTCGTCACTATTGACCAAGGCTAATACGAAAGCACCTGCGTACTCTACCGCCAGTTGCTCTAACACGGGTTTCAGTTGGCGACAAGGCGCACACCAGCTGGCCCAAAAGTCGACCAATACCGGTTTTTGCGCTGACATGGCTAGAATTTCAGCAAAGTTTTCTTGTGTCGCTTCGATAATAAAAGGGCTATTGCTCATGATGAGTTAATTTCCTATAAGCTGTTTAAGTTCGTAAATTAAGGTTAAGGCTTCTCGTGGCGTCAAATTGTCCGCATCGACCGCCATGAGCTGAGATTTCACTTGTTCTGCCTGCGTATCACTGCTGAATAGGGCTAATTGTTGCACGGCTTCTTGCCGGTTTAATGGGGATGCTGCTAGCGGTTTTTCAAGGGGGTGATTACTGACTTCTAATTGCGTTAAGTGTTGTTGTGCTCTTTCCAGCACCGACTTTGGCATACCTGCCAGTGCGGCGACGGCAATACCATAGCTTTGATTAGCTGCTCCTTGAGCGATTTTGTGTAGAAAAATCACTTTGCCTTCATGTTGCATAGCACTAACGTGCGCATTGAAACAACGAGCATGGGTGTTTTCTAATTCAGTTAGTTCAAAATAGTGAGTGGCAAACAGACACAAGGCACCGAGGTTTGCTACTTGTTCACTAATGGCCCAAGCTAAAGAAAGGCCATCATAGGTCGAAGTGCCACGTCCAATTTCGTCTAACAAAATCAGCGATTGCGGCGTAGCATGATGCAGAATGTGAGCGGTTTCACTCATTTCGACCATAAAAGTCGAGCGACCGCTGGCAAGATCATCACTGGCACCGATGCGCGTGAAAATGCGGTCAATATGGCCAATACAAGCCGAATCGGCGGGGACGAAACTGCCCATGCAAGCCAAAATGACGATAATGGCCGTCTGTCGCATATAAGTCGATTTACCCCCCATGTTAGGGCCGGTAATGAGCATTAAGCTACGGGACTGGCTGAGGTGGGCATCGTTGGCAATAAAAGGGGTGCATAACGCACTTTCGATGACAGGATGACGGCCTGCAACAATATCAATGCGGGTTTGTTCTGTAAAGGTAGGGCGATGCCACCGTGATTGTAGCGCTACTTGCGCAAGGTTACTTAGCGCATCACAGTGGGCTAAGGCTTGAGCGATATGGGTCAGGGGTTCAAGTTGGTTGTTGACAGTTTGCATCAGCTGGGCATAAAGTTGACGCTCGCGCGCCAAGGCTTTTTCGTCGGCTTGTAGTACTTTAGCTTCATGAGCTTTGAGTTCAGGCGTAATGTAGCGTTCACTGTTTTTAATGGTTTGCCGACGTACATAGTCTTCGGGTAGGGGCGTGTCGTCGCTACGCGAAACTTCAATGTAGAAGCCATGCACGCGGTTGTAACCCACTTTCAGGCTACTAATACCCGTTCGCGCTTTTTCTCGCGCTTCTAGCTCTAATAAATAAGCACCACCATCTTGTTGTAAGCTGCGCCATTCATCAAGTTGGGCATCAAAACCGCTGGCAAAAATGCCACCATCGCGCACCAGCAGTGGTAGGTTTTCTGCCAAAGCACGATGCAGATGCTGCTGTAGTTCTGGTAAGGGGGTAGCTTGTTGGCTGAGCTGAATGAGTAATTCGCTAGAATAGGCTGACAATAACTTCTGTAATGCCGGTAACTTAGCCAAGGTTTGCTCAATTTGACGAAACTCTCTTGGTCGAATACTGCCCAAAGCGAGTCGAGTTAAAATGCGTTCTAAGTCGAAGCAGTCTGCCAGCAAGTGGGTTAGCTCATTTAGGTTGGTACTGTCAGCGATAAGGCTTTCAATGGCATCTAAGCGTTGATTAATGGCATGGGTATGAAGCAACGGTTGATGCAACCATCGACGCAATAGTCGGCTACCCATTGGTGTTTGGCACTGATCGATGGTCGAAAACAGCGTATAGTCTGTGCCACCAGATAGGTTGGTATCCAGTTCTAAGTTGCGTCGGCTAGTGCTATCAATGAGTAAATAATCGTTGAGTTGATAGCTTTTAAGAGCGCTAATATGCGAGAGTGATTGTTGTTGTGTATGTTGAGCGTAGCCTAAAGCTGCAGCGGCGGCACCAATGGCTAATGGACTATTTTCAAGACCAAAGGCATGTAGGTTTTGTACAGCAAAATGATCGCAGAGTTTGTTTTTAGCGGTTTGCGTTTCAAAATGCCAAGCAGGGTAGGGCGTGAAGTTGTGCTGGTTCTTCAGATTGTCGGGAATAACAAGGCCTTCTGGCCATAAAATTTCAGCGGGTTTGAGTCGATTCAGTTCATTGTCTAATTGCGTTAAGTTGAGCTCGCTGGCTTCAAAGCGGTTGCTACTCAGTTCAAGTAAGGCCAGCCCAACGTGATTACCCTTGGGATAGAGAGACACCAGCAAGCACTCTTGTTTGTCATCCAACAGTGAATCATCGGTGAGCGTTCCTGCGGTGACAATACGCACCACTTTGCGCTCGACAATCCCTTTGCCTTGTCCTGGTTCACTCACTTGTTCGGCAATGGCGACAGACTGCCCCAGTTTAACCAAGCGTATCAAGTAATTTTCTAGGGTGTGAACTGGCACGCCCGCCATAGCAATGGCTTCACCCGCTGACTTGCCGCGATGGGTCAGGGTTAAGTCCAGTAGTCTCGCTGCTCGTACCGCATCGTCATAAAACAGCTCGTAAAAATCACCCATGCGGTAGAGCAACAACTTATCTGGATTCTCGGCTTTTAAGCGAAAATACTGTTGCATCATGGGGGTGTGTTGAGCAAGACTATCGGAGATGGAGACCATAACATCCTAGCGTAATTGGGGCGAAAGTTAAGCTTTATTGTAGCAAAAAATGGGTGGGCCACGCGCTAGATGATTTCCAATCGCTTTGTGGGTTTGACTGTATTAAGGAAGTCTGAATAATGCGCTTCTCTTTGCTCTTGACTTGTAGTTAAATAACGTATTACAATTAAAATATTTTGAATAACTAAGTTTAGAACAATTCCCTGATAGCTCAGTCGGTAGAGCGACGGACTGTTAATCCGCAGGTCCCTGGTTCGAGTCCAGGTCGGGGAGCCAAATTCAGCTGACAACTTCTTGAGTTGTTAGCAATTTAAAAAGCCATCGTTTAATTAAGCGATGGCTTTTTTGTTTGTACTCTTTATTTTCTTGTTTGAAACCTAAGTTCGCCAGTGTTAAAGTGACTCATACTCCCCAATAGTTAGGATGTTTGTTATGAAACAACAAATTGAGCAGCGCGTATTAGAGTTGGCTGATTGCCTCGTTCAAAAGCAAATGATGGTGGCCACTGCTGAGTCTTGTACAGGCGGTATGGTCGCTCAATATCTCACACAAGTCGCTGGCAGTTCTCGTTGGTTTGAGCGAACGTTTGTCAGTTACAGCTATGAAGCTAAATATGAAATGCTGGGTGTCAGACCAACCACGATTATGGCGCATGGTGCGGTCAGTCAAGAATGTGTTGAAGAGATGGCACTGGGATGTTTGCAGCAATCGCACGCCCAGCTCGTTGTCGCCATTTCAGGCGTTGCTGGACCTGATGGTGGTACACCACATAAACCTGTGGGCAGTGTGTGGATTGCTTGGGCGGGTCATCACATGTCGCTCGATAGTCAGTTATTCCATTTTCAGGGCGATCGTCAGTCTATTCGTGAACAGGCAAGCTTTGCGGCAATTGAAGGTCTGTTAGCGCGCGCTAAAACAAATTTGAATAGCGTTTAACGCTGAACCAAATGTTAAACAATTTGCGATGCTTACCTGTCGCGAGAAGCGAGAATTTATGCGATAATTTATGACTATCCTCGCAATATTATGCTTTTTGGTTTTAGGAGACTTGATACCTCATGGATGAACAAAAGAAACAGGCGCTGACAGCGGCTTTAGCTCAAATCGAGAAACAGTTTGGTAAAGGTTCGATTATGCGCTTGGGCGATGGTAATGCCATGCGTGATATTCAAGTGGTGTCAACAGGTTCTATTGGGCTGGACATTGCCTTAGGTGCAGGCGGTGTTCCGCGTGGTCGTATTATTGAAGTTTATGGTCCAGAATCATCGGGTAAAACGACCTTGGCCTTGCACATTGTGGCAGAGATCCAAAAATTGGGCGGTACGGCAGCTTTCGTCGATGCAGAGCATGCGCTAGATCCCCAATATGCGGAAAAACTTGGGGTTGATCTTAAAGATCTACTCATCTCTCAGCCAGACAATGGCGAACAGGCATTAGAAATCACCGATATGCTGGTACGTTCTGGTGGTGTCGAGGTGGTGATTGTTGACTCGGTTGCTGCCTTAACGCCTAAAGCCGAAATTGAAGGCGATATGGGTGATTCGCATATGGGCTTACAAGCGCGTTTAATGTCACAAGCTTTGCGTAAGCTGACGAGTAGCATCAGTCGCACCAACACCTTGGTTGTATTTATTAACCAAATTCGTTCAAAAATTGGCGTTATGTTTGGTAGCCCCGAAACCACTACCGGTGGTAATGCGTTGAAGTTTTACGCTTCTGTGCGCTTAGATGTGCGTCGCATCGGTTCAATTAAGAAGGGTGATGATGTTTTAGGTAATGAAACACGCGTTAAAGTGGTCAAGAACAAAATTGCCCCTCCATTTAAAGAAGTGGTATTTGAAATTCTTTATGGTGAGGGGATTTCACGCGAAGGTGAGTTGATTGACTTAGCTTCTGAGTTGAAAATTATCGAAAAATCAGGTTCTTGGTATAGCTTTAATGGCGAGAAGATTGGTCAGGGTAAAGACAATGTGCGTCAATTCCTGAAATCTAACCCCAATATTGCCGCTGAGTTGGAAGCGAAAATTCGCGCTGAGAAGTTGCCTCAGACAGCGACAGTAACGGATGCCACTACCTAATTGTCGGGACCTTCTGCGTGCTAAAGCCCAACAGTTGTTGGCACAGCGAGAGCATGGCACGCAGGAGCTGATTCGTAAGCTGTCATACAAACACCCCGACTGTGTGGAGTGGATAGATGAAGTGGTGGCTGAATTAAGCGATAGTGATTGGCTGAATGAAGTCAGGTATGTCCAGGCCTTTATTCGTAAGGAAATTGGGCTTGGTCACGGACAGCGCCATATTCTGCAAGCGCTGCAACAAAAGGCAGCAGATGTTGAAGTTGTTAGCCAATGTTTACAAGAAGCGGAAGTGGATTGGCTAGAACTGGCCATTTCGGTCAGAGTAAAAAAGTTTGGCTCGACTCTGCCTAAGGCAGTAAATGATGTGGCAAAGCAAATGCGTTTTTTAAGCTATCGAGGGTTCGATAGCGATACGGTGCGTTTAGCACTCAAAACAGAAAGTGATTAATAGAAATTGGTAAAACAGCGATGAAAAACCTCAGTTCTCAACAAATTCGTGATGCCTTTGCAGGTTTTTTTGCCGAGAAAGGTCACACCAGTGTGCACTCGTCTCCGGTAGTGCCGGGCAATGATCCGACCTTGTTGTTTACCAATGCGGGTATGGTGCAGTTCAAGGATGTATTTTTAGGTCAGGATAAACGCGCTTACCCTCGTGCGGTGAGTGTACAACGCTGCATTCGTGCTGGCGGCAAACATAACGACCTAGATAATGTCGGTTATACCGCTCGTCATCACACTTTCTTTGAAATGCTAGGCAATTTTAGCTTTGGTGATTATTTCAAACGTGATGCTATCTTTTTTGCTTGGGAGCTGCTCACACAACGTTTGGGTATTCCGGCTGAAAAACTCTGGGTGACGGTGTTCTATGAAGACGACGAAGCGGCCGATATTTGGTTAAAAGAAGTGGGCGTTCCTGCGGATCGTTTATCTCGTTGTGGCGCCAAAGATAACTTTTGGTCGATGGGCGATACGGGTCCTTGTGGTCCTTGTACCGAGATTTTCTACGATCATGGCGAGTCTGTTGCCGGTGGTCCACCTGGTTCGCCTGATGAGGATGGTGATCGTTATATCGAGATTTGGAACTTGGTGTTCATGCAGTTCGACCGTTCTGCCGATGGTACGCTGACCCCTTTACCTAAGCCTTCGGTCGATACCGGCATGGGCTTAGAGCGTTTAGCGGCGGTGCTACAAGGCGTGCATAGTAACTATGAAATCGACACCTTTGTTACGCTGATTAATGCCGTGCGTGCTTTCACGCCGACAACGGCAATGGATCATCCTTCGTTACGCGTGATTGCCGATCATATTCGCAGTACCAGTTTCATGATTGTAGATGGCGTTTTACCGTCTAACGAAGGTCGTGGTTATGTGCTGCGCCGTATTATTCGTCGTGCCTTGCGTCATGGTAACAAGCTGGGTATTCAGGGTCATTTCTTCCATCAATTAGTTAAGGCATTAGTGCAAACTATGGGTGATGCTTACCCTGAATTGGCGTCAGCACAAAGCAAGGTTGAGCAAGCCTTATTGCAAGAAGAAGAGCGCTTTGCGCTGACGCTTGCGAATGGTATGAAACTACTCGGCGAAGCCCTGGCAGAGCTTAAAGGCTCAGAGTTACCAGGTGAAGTGGTGTTCAAACTTTATGACACCTATGGTTTCCCAGTGGACTTAACGGCTGATGTGGCGCGCGAGCATAATCTGACCATTGATGAGGCAGGCTTCGAGCGCGAAATGCAAGCACAACGCGAGCGAGCGCGAAAAGCCAGTAGCTTTGCTGCCGGTGAGGCGGGTGTGACGGACTTTTATCAAGCGACAACTTTCTTAGGCTATGAGGCGACACAAGCGGAAGTGAGTGTTGCGGCTATTTTTGTTGGCGGTGAACGTCGTTTTGAAGTATCCGCTGGTGAAACAGCATTGGTGGTGCTCAATCAAACGCCTTTTTATGCCGAGTCGGGCGGTCAAGTGGGTGATGTCGGTAGTTTAACCAGTGGCATGAACTCTGCTCAGGTTATCGACACGCAAAAACAAGGTGATATGTGGGTACATCATGTCACTGTCACGGCGGGGACGCTGAGTGAAGGTCAGACACTAACCGCGCAAGTGAATGCAGAATTGCGCAAAGCGATTGTTGCCCACCATTCTGCCACTCATTTGCTACACGCTGCTTTGCGTGAAGTATTGGGAACGCATGTTGAGCAAAAAGGTTCGTTGGTCAATGCTGACGGCTTGCGTTTTGACTTCTCGCATGGCGAACCGATTACAGCGGAGCAGATGATGCGTGTTGAAGCCATCATTAATGCCAATGTGATGCGTAATTTGCCGGTCGTTATTGAGCAAATGAGCATTGATGCCGCCAAGGCAAAAGGGGCGATGGCGCTGTTCGGTGAGAAATACGGTGATGTGGTGCGCGTTGTTGATATGGGCGATGCCTCGATTGAACTTTGCGGCGGTATCCATGTGCAACGCACGGGTGAAATTGGTTTCATTAAAGTGGTCAGTGATGGCGCTGTCGCTTCGGGTATTCGTCGTGTCGAAGCGGTGGCAAGCGTCAAAGCGCTGGCCTATGTGCAGCAACAGGATGCTCAGTTAGGGGCGCTGGCGAATAGCTTCAAAGTATCTCGTGATAAGGTCATAGAGCGTATTGATGCCATGACGCAACAGATCAAGTCGCTCGAAAAACAATTGGAGTCGGCTAAATTAGCGCTAGCTTTGGCGAAAGAAGGTGAGTTGGTGGCAGCGGCACATCAAATGGCTTCTGGGCAGTGTGTGGTTGCGCAACTGGCCGATATTGACGGTAAATCTTTGCGTGAATTAGCTGAACGCGTGCGTGATAAGTGTCAGCCAGCTGCGGTGGTATTGGCATCGGTTAGTGCAGGTAAAGTAACCCTGATCGCAGCAGTAAGTAAAGCCTTGCACGCTAACCTAAAAGCAGGTGAGCTGGTATCTAGCATAGCGCAAGCGATTGGTGGTAAGGGCGGTGGACGTTCTGATGTGGCACAAGCGGGTGGCAGCGATATTGATGCCTTACCAGCTGCTTTAGCTGCTGCTAAAGATAACATCATCAGTAAATTGATTTGATTATATTGAAATTGGTAACGGGAAAACTGTAAAAAAATGGCGTTAATCGTTCAAAAATACGGCGGTACTTCTATTGGCACTGTCGAACGCATTCAAAATGTGGCCAAAAAAATAAAAAAATGGCGTGAGCAAGGTAAGGATCTGGTCATCGTTGTTTCTGCTATGTCGGGAGAGACCAATCGTTTGATTGGCTTGGCACAGCAAATCACCGCGAAACCCAATCCGCGTGAGTTAGATATGATTCTGACCACTGGTGAGCAGGTCACCATTGGGTTATTGGCGATTGCTTTAGAAAGTATTGGTGTTCCCGCCATTTCCTTCACTGGTCAACAAGTGGGTATTGTCACCGATCAGTCATTCAATAAGGCGCGCATTCAGTCGATTGATAACCAAAAAATTCGTGCAGAGTTAGATGCAGGCAAAGTCGTCGTCATTGCTGGCTTCCAAGGTGTGGACGAGCAGGGTAACTTAACGACGCTGGGTCGTGGTGGTTCTGATACCACTGGAGTTGCTTTAGCAGCAGCCTTAAAGGCTGATGAGTGTCAAATTTATACCGATGTGGACGGTGTTTATACCACCGATCCTCGTGTGGTTCCCAAAGCGCGCCGATTGAATCGCATTTCTTTTGATGAAATGCTAGAAATGGCCAGCCTTGGTTCTAAAGTATTACAAATTCGCTCGGTAGAGTTTGCCAGCAAGTATAAAGTGCGCCTACGTGTGTTATCAACATTTGAAGAAAACCCGCAAGGAACACTGATTTGTTCAGAGGAAGAGTTGATGGAAAATCCCGTTATTTCAGGTATTGCTTTTAGTCGTGATGAAGCTAAATTAACCGTTTTAGGTGTGCCAGATCGTCCCGGTATTGCTTATGCCATTTTAAAGCCGATTTCAGAAGCTAATATCGAAGTGGACATGATTATTCAGAACCAATCGGTTGCGGGTACTACTGACTTTACCTTTACCGTTGCACGGAATGATTGTGAAAAAGCCTTGGCTATTTTGAATACGCATGCTACTGAAATGGGTGCGAAAGAAGTTTTGTCAGACAAGGGCATTGTGAAAGTGTCTTTAGTGGGTATTGGTATGCGTTCACATGCGGGTGTAGCTGCTCGTATGTTCGAAGTACTTTATAATGAAGGCGTGAACATTGAAATGATTAGCACGACAGAAATCAAGATTTCTGTGGTTATTCGTGAAGGTGAGTTAGAACGCGCGGTGCAATCATTACACGCAGCATTTGACCTCGAGTGATAAATGATCGAGTTAGCAGATCTGAACAGAAGCAGTGTACAAAATTCAGACTTTATTCTTGCAAAGACTAGGCTAACTCCGTATAATTAGCGAATTACTTTACGGTGAGTTGGCCGAGTGGCTGAAGGCACACCCCTGCTAAGGGTGCATAGGGGAAACTCTATCGAGGGTTCGAATCCCTCACTTACCGCCAAGTAATAAATTGATGAATAAACTTGACTTAGTAATAAAGAGAGTTTACTATTATTAGCTTAGTTAAGCGCTCGTAGCTCAGCTGGATAGAGCATTCGGCTACGAACCGAAAGGTCAGGGGTTCGACTCCCTTCGAGCGCACCATATATCAAAGGCTTGCAGTAAAATGTGAGCCTTTTTTATTGCGTATCAAGCAATCTTCATACCAGAAAAAATGGCACAAGTTTTTAGCCTACTTAGCAACACTTAAATCAGTGGAGTTAGGTAATGGCTATAAATTCAATTTATCAAGCTGAATCAGCCTACCATCTTTGAGAATGAAGCAGTAGAGCAGAGAGCGGGAAATCAGTTACGATGAGATTTTGACGCTCAATCGGTTAAAGCTGGTTTAGTGACTTTTCCAAACCATCAACAACAGACCTAAGGCAACCAAACTCATTTGCTGCCATTGAGCTAATGCCAAACTGGGCGGCAGTAACAGTCCAATTAACACCAGTGATAGCCCTAAAGCAAGACGCTGCTGGTTGCGCCGTGTTGTTGCTTGTTCTTGTGCCATGCGATTTAACAGCTCACTTTGTAAAGGCAATTGGGCGCTCAAGGTCTTCATCATTGCTTGGTGCTGAGCAGGCAGCTGTGGTAGGTTTTCCATTAGGAAAGGCAGTTGTTCCTTCACGCCACGCACAAAACCTTTTGGTCCTAGGCGTTCGTTCATCCATTCTTGTAAAAAAGGCTTGGCTGTTTTCCACAAGTCCAGCTCGTCGTTCAATTGACGACCTAAGCCCTCGATATTCAGTAGTGTTTTTTGCAACAATACAAGCTGCGGTTGTACTTCCATTTTGAAGCGACGCGCCACTTGGAAGAGCCTTAATAGCACCAAGCCGAAAGAAATATCTTTTAGTGGTCGGTCGAAAATTGGTTCACACACGGAACGAATGGCAGCTTCTAACTCATTGACGCGCGTATCTGCATCCACCCAGTTAGAGTCGATGTGCAGTTGAGCGACACGCCAGTAATCACGATTAAAGAAGGCTAGGAAATTTTCTGCCAGATAGCGCTGGTCTTCCGGTGTGAGTGTACCCATAATGCCAAAATCAATGGCGGCATAACGACCATCTGGCAAGACAAAAATATTGCCAGGATGCATATCAGCATGGAAAAAGTTGTGTTTGAATACCTGCGTAAAGAAAATAATGACACCATTTTCCGATAACTTTTCAATCGAAACCCCTTGCGCACGTAAGGCGTCCACATCGGAAACGGGGCTGCCAAAAATGCGTTCCATGGTCATCACTTGGGTGGCGGTATGAGACCAGTAGATTTCGGGAACATAAAGCAGGGGAGAATGATCGAAATTGCGTTTTAATAGCGCAGCGTTAGCAGCTTCGCGCATTAAATCTAACTCGTCTAAAATGGTTTTTTCAAACTCAGCCACCACCTCGACAGGGTGCAGGCGACGTGTGAAAGGAATGAGCGTTTCGGTAATGCGTGCTAGGGTACGTAAAATACCCGTATCCAGTTTAATGACTGGCAGAATGTCTGGACGTACTACCTTCACCACGACATAGGTACCATCGTGCAATTGTGCTGTGTGAACCTGGGCAATGGAGGCTGAGGCAAGGGGAGCGGCATCAAAGTGACGATAGAGCTCGTTAATCGGTTTACCCAGTTGGCTTTCGATGAGCTTCATCGCTTGTTCACTGTCAAACGGAGGAACCTTATCTTGCAGTTTAATCAGTTCTTGCGCAATGTCGGGTGGTAATAAATCAAGGCGTGTCGATAAGGCTTGACCGAATTTAATGAAAATCGGGCCGAGTGTTTCTAAGGCCAAGCGAATGGCTTCACCGCGGTCCCCATTGAATCGGCTTTGCCAAGTCCAAGGTGCAAGCCATTGTAACGGCAGCAAAAAAGCGACAGGGCTTTCAGCTAATAACTGCTGATCTAGTTTGTATTTATGCAGCGTGCGATGAATAAAAAGCAAGCGTTTGAGGTGTTGGTAAGAGCGAATCATAGCTTAATGACTCGTCGATTCATTGCGTCGCCAAAAATCATAACTCTGATTGAGGCTCTGTTTAGCATGTTGCAGTTGTTCAATGGCAAGTTGTCCGACAGTCGTAAGCTGATAGGCGAGCGCATCGGGCATGATCTGTGCCAGTTGGCTTTCCCAGTCGGCATGATGACAGCGCACAAAATGCAATAATGCCTTCACTGCTTGCTCATCGCCCATCAGTTGCATATGACCTTCTTCAATAGCGAGCTGTGTTTGTCCCGCATCGGCTAATAAACCTAAGTAACGACAACGCGTGATCAATCTCACGTCGGCTTGTGTGTAGGGCGCTAAACAATGCACATCGGTTGGTCCAAATTGAATGACACGCTTAAAGCCCAGGTCAATCAATTCAATATAGAGGTGTAGTCCATTGAGTTGTGCCATCTGCTCACGCCAAAAAGGATCCAATCTAAGGATGGCGCGTAATTTGGCTTCTAAAGCACTATTGGCGAGTGTATTGATAAGAGGAGGGATCATGACGCTGTTTTCCAGCCTTTATGAATCGCTACCACGCCTGCGGTTAGGTTTTCATAGCTGACCTTAACCAGTCCGGCTTGTCGGAACATATCGGCCAGCGTTTCTTGGTCGGGGTGCATACGAATACTTTCGACTAGATATTGATAGCTATCGCGGTCATTAGCCACTAATTGCCCTAAGTGAGGCAAGACATTAAACGAGTAAAAGTCGTAACCTTTGGCTAATAGTGGGTCAATCACCTTAGAGAACTCAACGACCATGAGCAAGCCATTGGGTTTGAGGACACGATGCAGTTCATTCAGCGCTTGCTGTTTGTCCGTCACATTACGCAGCCCAAAAGCCATGGTGATACGATCAAAACTGTTATCAGCAAAGGGGAGTGATTCAGCATTGGCAACCGCATATTCAGCACGCAGATGACCCGCATCAATCATGCGCTGCTTGCCAATATTCAGCATCGACTCGTTAATATCTGATAAGGTAATTTTACCTTGATCGTTCAATAAAGGTGCGATACGCAAGGCTAAATCGCCTGTTCCGCTAGCTAGGTCCAGTACTTGATGATGAGGCAATAAGCCCAAAGTATTAATGGCATGACGCTTCCATAAGCGATGAATGCCCATTGACATGAGATCATTCATTAGGTCGTATTTCGGGGCAACGGAATCGAATACCCCTTTGACACGCTGTGCTTTTTCGGTCCAGTCTACTTGTTGGAATCCAAAATCGATTTTCGCCATGTTTCAAACCTACTGCAGAGCTATCTTGCGTTGTTACTTCGGTGCTCAGAATGGTCATGTATTATTTATACACTCCCATTCTTGCGCGTCTCGTTGCCTTGCAATCTTAGCTCTTCATAACGGTTTTTATTTCGTTGAGGCAGAAGAGCTATCTTGCGTTATCTTTATCGTTACAAAATGTACTGTGTTAAGTCAGTTTTGGTTACCAACTCACCTAAGCGACTATCGACATAAGCACGGTCAATACTGATGTTTTCGCCACTACTATCCGCTTGGAAAGACAGTTCTTCCAGTACTTTTTCCATGACCGTGTGCAATCGACGTGCGCCAATATTTTCTAGCTGATCGTTCACTTGATGCGCATATTCGGCAATGGCACGAACGCCACAGTCGGTAAACTGAATGTGAATGCCTTCTGTGGAAAGCAGTGCCTCTGCTTGGCGTGTCAGTGCCGCTTTGGGCTGAGTCAAAATACGCACAAAATCTTCTACCGTTAGCGAAGCAAGCTCGACGCGAATGGGTAGACGACCCTGAAGTTCAGCGATCAAATCGGATGGTTTGGTGAGGTGGAAAGCGCCTGAACAAATAAAGAGGATATGGTCGGTTTTGACCATGCCGTATTTGGTTGATACGGTTGTGCCTTCAATGAGCGGCAGTAGGTCACGTTGCACACCTTCTCGCGAAACTTCACCACCACGGCTGCCTTCGCGTACGCAGACCTTGTCGATTTCATCAATGAAAACGATGCCCTGTTGCTCTACTTTTTCTAGCGCAACACGGCGTGTGTCTTCTTCATTAATGAGACGTGAGGCTTCTTCGTCTAACAGTTTTTTGTAGGCTTTAGCGACGGTCATGCGACGATTGGTTTTTTTGTCGCGAGCAATACCTTCAAACATTTCTTGGATTTGACTGGTAAAGTCTTCCATGCCAGAAGGGCCTAAAATTTCCATTTGCGGTTTGGGTGAAGAAAGGTTAATGTCAATTTCGGTGTTGTCCAGCTTGCCGTCGCGTAGTCGTTGGCGGAATTTCTCGCGTGTTTCCAAGCTGCTGGGTTCGGGTTGTGCATCACGCGGTGGTGGCAACAAGGCATCTAAAATGCGTTCTTCAGCGGCGGCTTGCGCTTTAGGTCGAGCCTGCTCAATGGCGCGAGCACGCAACATCTTCACCGAGTTTTCCATCAGGTCTTTAATAATGCTCTCGACATCACGACCGACATAACCCACTTCGGTGAATTTAGTTGCTTCAATTTTAAGGAAGGGCGCATCGGCTAGCTGAGCCAAACGACGGGCGATTTCGGTTTTACCCACACCCGTTGGACCAATCATTAAAATGTTTTTGGGCGTAATTTCAGTCCGCAAGTCATCACCGACTTGCATGCGACGCCAACGGTTTCTTAACGCAATAGCCACAGCACGCTTAGCAGCGGCTTGACCAACAATATGTGCATCCAGTTCTTGTACGATCTGTTGCGGAGTAAGGGCAGGAGTATTGAGTGTCTTCATAGTCTTTTATTGTAGCTGAAAATTGAGTGTCGTGACACATTGCACGTTATAATAAGCCTAATTACAGTGAATATTTGGGATGCAGGCTGCGCGTTATGACCAGTTTAACTTTTTTCAAAATGCATGGCTTAGGCAATGATTTCATGGTGTTTGACGCCATTCATCAAGACGTTCAACTGTCGTCAGAGCAGATTCGTCGCTGGGCGAATCGTCACACAGGTGTGGGCTTTGACCAGCTGTTGTTGGTGGAAAGTGCGCAGCAGGCAGGCGTTGACTTTCGTTATCGGATTTTCAATGCTGACGGTTCTGAAGTGGCTCAGTGTGGCAATGGAGCGCGTTGTTTTGCCCGCTTTGTGCGTGAACAGGGTTTGTCGGATAAAGACGAGTTAGTGGTCGAAACAGCTTCAGGCATCATCAAACTCTATCATGAAGCCAATGGTGTGCGCGTCAATATGGGCGCTCCGCGTTTTGAGTCACAAGATATTCCCCTAACACTCATTCGTGCACCCCATTATTTGTTGTCGTTGGGTGATGACGTGGTGACTTTTTATGCAGTGTCCATGGGTAATCCGCATGCGGTTATTGAAGTAGACAACATTGATGAAGCGGATGTGGTTAGTATTGGCGCAGCCTTGCAAGCCAGGGCAGATATCTTCCCCGAAAGTGTCAATGTCGGTTTTGTGCAGATTGTCAGTCGTGAGCAAGTGCGTTTGCGTGTTTACGAGCGGGGTTCAGGTGAAACTCAGGCTTGTGGCACGGGTGCATCGGCAGCGATGGCAGCATTACGTTCTGCAGATTTGGTTGACGAGCAGGTCAGGGTCAGCTTGTTGGGTGGTGATTTGACGATTCGTTGGTCGGGTGATGAAAGTGAACCCCTGTGGATGACTGGACCGGCTGAAACGGTATTCCAAGGGGTGATTAACGCATGAGTGAATCAGCATCAACTCAGCTAAGTTCGGCAAAAGTGGTTTCATTTGTCGATAAGCAGTTGCAATTGACGCAACAGCGTCAGGCCCAGCTCGAAGCTTCCTTGTCGGAAATGATGGAAGCCATTGAAGATAATGCGCGGTTACAACTGAATTTGCACGATTTGACGCTAGAAGTGATGCAAGCCCAAACGCTAGAGCAGGCGATTTCACTGATTCAACAAGGCTTAAAGCAGCGTTTTGAATTGCGCGACGTGCAACTTTGGGGACAGCTGAATGCTTCGTTGGCTAAAGCCGTGCCGACGGAAGCTATGGGGTATTTTTTGGCACACATGCAACGCAATGCGCTGGCGTTTGGTGCTGTGTCGGCTTTTCCGACCGAAGTCTGGGGGGCAACCGGTGTCTTATCTGGCTGTGCGTTTCGCCTGAGTGCTTTCGGACAAGCTTACGGAGTGCTGGTTCTGGGACGGGGAGACAGTTTGTTTAATGAAGCGGCTGACACCTTGTTTTTACAGCAGTTTGTGGATGTGATGGGGATTTGGCTGGCGCGTTTAGGTGCGCTGAAACAGCCGCTAATTGATTAAGAGGAAACCGTTTGAATGAGTAGTATTGAAATGCATTCAACCACGATTTTGTGTGTACGCAAAGGCAATATGCTGGCGATGGGGGGTGACGGTCAAGTTACCCTAGGGCATGTGGTGATGAAAGGCAATGCACGTAAAGTGCGACGATTAAATCAAGGTAAGGTGTTAGCAGGCTTTGCAGGCGCCACGGCGGATGCGTTCACTTTATTCGAGCGTTTTGAAGCCAAATTACAAGCGCATTCTGGTCAGTTATTGCGTGCAGCCGTCGAAATGGCGAAAGATTGGCGTACCGACCGTGCTTTGCGTCGTTTGGAAGCCATGCTCATTGTGGCTGATTTAACTGGTATGTTGGTGATTTCGGGTAATGGCGATGTCATTGAGCCAGAAAAATCCTTAGTGGCGATTGGTAGTGGTGGCAGTTACGCCACTTCAGCCGCAACCGCTTTGTGGGAAAACACCGACTTAACGGCGGCCGAAATTGTCGAAAAAAGTTTGAAAATTGCGGGTGATATTTGCATTTACACCAATCATCACCTAACCTTAGAAACCATGGTTGAGGAGAATTCATAAATGCATAATCCATCTTTATTTGAGCGTGTTTTTGAAGCCACTTTGTGGCGCAGTCGTTTGTTTGTGTATGTTGCTGTTGTGTGTTCAATGCTGACGGCGATTGGTTTGTTTTACATCACCATGGTCGATGTGTATTTCACGCTAGATCATTTGGTGCATTACGCCTCATTAGATGACGCGGCAAGGGCTGATTTGCGTGCCGATACCGTGGCGCACATTGTGGGTTCGGTCGATGGCTTTTTATTGGCGATTGTGATGTTGATTTTTGCCTTCGGTATTTATGAACTGTTTATTTCCGATATCGATTGTGCCAAAGGTGATCGCTCTAGTCGTTTGTTGGTGATTGATTCGCTGGATGATTTAAAAAGTCGTTTGGCGAGTGTGATTTTAATGATTTTGGTGGTGATTTTTTTCGAGCATGCCATTCACTTTAAGCCGCAAGATGTGATGGATTTGGTGTATTTTGCCATAGGTACTGCCTTGATTTCTTTAGCTTTGTATTTGTTGCACAAGGGTCACGGTCATGATGCTGGGCATGAGGCGCAACATGGCGAGCATGGCAATAGCCATCTGATTCTTTCCCATAATCAGCCAGATCAGCATTGATGTATGAAAACACCACCGAGCATTCTCGCTACTCAGGTGTTGGCGCAGACACGAAATTTTCAGATTGAGTCACAGGAGTTGCGTTTTGCCAATGGCGCAGAACGCACTTATGAGCGTCTGGTGGCTAAAGGCTTAGGAGCCGTGTTGGTGGTGCCTTTGTTAGACGATGAGACTTTTTTGTTGATTCGAGAGTGGGCGGCAGGCACGGGGCGTTATGAGTTGGGTTTTCCGAAAGGGAAAATCGATGCAGGAGAAACGCCTGAACAAGCCGCATTGCGTGAGGGCATGGAGGAGGTGGGTTATGGTGCGCGACAGCTGACTTGTTTGCATGTACCTTTGACTTTATCGCCTGCTTACATGACGCACAATATTCATGTGGTGTTGGCCGAGTCTTTGTATCCTGCCAAGGCAGAAGGCGATGAGCCTGAACCTTTGGATGTGGTGCCATGGCGTTGGGATGATCTTGATGCCTTGATGATGCGCGATGATTTCACTGAAGCGCGTTCTATTGCTGCCCTATGGTTAGTAAAACGCCATTTGGCGAGTCGGTCAGCAACATGACCTTGCATAGCATGGCATTGTTATCGGCAGTGGAGCAAATTGCTGTGCGAGCGGGTGAAGTCATCATGCCTTACTTTAGTGCAGCCGTTCACTTTGATGCCAAAGCCGACGGTTCTCCGGTAACGCAAGCAGATAAAGCTGCTGATGCCTTGATTCAGCAAGCCTTGGCTGAATTAACACCCGATATTCTGGTGTTAAGTGAAGAAATGGAGCAACAACTGCCAGCATCTGAGCGTTTGCAGTTCAGGCGCTTATGGCTGGTTGATCCTTTGGATGGTACGCGGCAATTCATTCGTGGTGATGCGGGGTTTTCGGTCAATATTGCCTTGATTGTGGATCATCAACCGGTGCTGGGCGTGGTTTATTCGCCTGTAGAATCCGTTGGTTACAGCGCGGTTTTGGGGCAGGGTGCTTGGCGTTGGCAATCTGGGCAACGTCAACCGATTCAGGTGGCACCCATTGCGCATCCCATGCGCGTGTTGACTGGTTTTTCTGCCACAAGACCTGGTGAAAAAACACGAACCTTCTTAGCCCACTTGCCAGATTACCAATTAATGGAGTTGGGTAGTTCACTCAAAATTTGTCGCATTGCGGAGGGCATGGCGGATGTCTATCCCCGATTTGGCTTAACCAGTGAGTGGGATACAGCCGCAGCGCAAGTGATTTTGTCGGAAGCGGGCGGATTATTGTGCGGTTTAGATGGGCAAGCGCTTTCTTACAACGCGCGTGATACGCTGGAAAATCCGCCTTTTATTGCCGTGGGTGATCCAGCTTATGACTGGCCTTTATCGGTCATTAGGTCATTATGATTGAAGTATTGGCAATTCTATGCTTAGGGCTATTAGTGGCTTGGCTGGCGGTGCCAGCCCTAAAGATCCTTCGCTGGTTACTCGCCTTCATATTGGTGCTTGGCTTACTCAGCTTTGCTGTGCCTTGGTTAATGCTTAATTTCATGTGACCTCTATAAACCTATAGGGTTGGGTGTTCTGGGGGAGGGCATAAATCAACCCGTTACAGGTTATTTTGGTGAAGCCCTTCCTCCACACCACCATCCTTTTGTATTTTTCAGATGTTCCTAGATGCACTCTAGATTATGCGAATAGTTTTTTTCGCGCTGTTCTGGCGAGCATTTGCTCGGCATGAGCTAGGGTTTCTTGACTAGCCTCTTGCGTGCCCACCATACGAGATAACTCCTTGACGCGTTGCGCTGAGTCCAGTGTTTTCACTTGTGTCAGTGTTTGTTCACCGTCGGTTTGTTTGGCAATATGCCAATGCTGATCACCCCAAGCCGCGACTTGCGCTTGATGGGTGATACAGAGAACCTGTTTGTGTTGGGCAATTTTCGCCAGTTTTTGACCAATGCTATCGGCAATACCACCACCGACACCGACATCGACTTCATCGAAAATCAACGTCGGCAAGGCAATTTGTTCGGCAACACAGACCTCAATCGCTAAACTAATGCGTGCCAGTTCACCACCGGAAGCTACTTTGCTCATCGGATAGAGCGTTTGTCCTGGATTGGCCGAGAAGACAATTTCGCACTGATCTAGCCCATGACGATGAGGTTGTGTTAGCGCATTAAAGCGCCATTCTAAACGACTGTGTGTCATGCCCAATTGGTACAGTTCTTGCATGACCAGATTGGCCAATTGCGGTGCGGCTGCTTGGCGCTGTTCGCTGAGTTGTTGTGCTAACTGCTGATAGTGGGTTAAGGCTTGATCGCAGGCTTCTGCTAAGGAGTCTCTGTTGGCATCTTGAGCCGTGAGCTGTTCCAGTTCACGCATGATGTCGGCTTTTTTACGCCATAACTCATCAGCAGCGACAAAATATTTTTTGCTTAGGCGGTGTAATTCTGAGAGTTGACTCTCTAATTCGGTTAATCGATGGTCATCGACTAAAGTATGTCGTGCGCGGTGATGCAATTGGTCTTGAATGTCACTTAGCTCCACCACACTGGCTTGAAATTGTTCAATTAAGGGGGTCAAACTGGCATCATGCGCTTGGATGCTTTCGAGTAAGCGCAGCCCTTGATTGAGTTGCCCCAGAATGCCTTGTCGGTCGTGTTCGAATAGTGACAAGGTTTGCTGCAAGTGTTGCGTAATGTCGGCAGCATGGGCAAGCCGAGAATGTTCACTGCTGAGGATTTCGTAGTCACCTTCCTCAAGATTCATGTCTTTCAGTTCATCGGCTTGAAAACGCAACAGCGTTAGGCGCTCTTGGCGTTGTTGTTCGCTGGTCAGTAGCTGTTGTTGCTGTTGATAAAGCTCATGCCAAGCTTGCCATGCCTGTTTCACTTGTTTGCGCAGGGCATGGTTTTGACTCCAGGTATCAATGAGCGCCAGCTGACGCTGTGCTGTGAGCAAGGCATGATGTTCGTGTTGACTGTGTAGCTCGATCAGCATTTCTGCCAGCTGACGCAATTGACCAAGCGTCACGCTAGTGCCATTAATGTAGGCTTTGCTGCGTCCATCACGATTAATGACGCGTCTGAGTAAGCACTGCTCCTCATCGGTTAATTCTTGTTCTGCCAACCAGCGTTGTGCGCTGGGTAATACCGACACATTAAATTCGGCACTGACCTCGGCTTTATCACAACCCGGACGCACCCAGAAAGGTTGTGCTTTATCGCCTAGCACAGCACCGAGTGCATCAAGCAGTAAAGATTTACCTGCTCCCGTTTCACCTGTTAAAACCGTTAACCCTGCCTCAACGTTCAGCAGTGCTTCATTAACCAAAACAAAATTACGAATGTGGAGTGATAATAACATGCGAAGACCTCTAAAACCCTAATGGGATGGGGGACTGGGGGAAAGGATGCAAACTCATTGCATCTAACCTATTAATTGAATCCCTTCCACCAGAAGTTAAACAAATTCAGATCTCTAAATATGTCATGAAGTGGAGTTTTTGGAGGATTCCATGTTATAACTTTTCTCCCCAATGTAATTTTTGGCGCAGCATTAAGAAATGATCGTGTGGACGAGGATGAACCATCGAAACGACGTGGCTATGCCGCTCAATGAAAATGCGATCAGAAGCCATTAAATCGAATTTAACATGACCATCGCAGGTGATTTGTGCCGGTTCTTTGCGTTGATCGCCAGAATGAATTTCGATGCGACTGGTACTGGCCACCACAATAGGACGGTTGCTCATCGAATGAGGATTAATCGATACTAGCGTTAAGGCTTCCAGTGATGGTTGCAAAATAGGACCACCGGCAGATAAGGCATAGGCTGTTGAACCAGTCGGTGTGGCAATAATCAAGCCATCTGAGCGTTGTGACTGTACAAAGCGGTTATCAATCATCACTTCAAACTCAATCATGTGCTCCATATGCACTTTGTGCAGTACCACATCATTTAGGGCCAGTTGATCGTAAAGTGTTTCGCCATCGCGTTCTATGCGTACACGCAGCATCAAACGTTGTTCGATTTCAAATTGCCCAGCCAGTACCGACACGACCATCTCTTCCATTTGCGCAGCGGGAATGTCGGTTAAGAAGCCTAAGCGTCCGAGGTTGATGCCCAAAATAGGGCGCTGCCAGTTGACGATATTGCGTGCGGTTTCGAGGAAAGTGCCATCACCACCCACCACAATCACCAAATCAACGGCTTGCGCTAACAAGTGACGCGGTAGGCTAGAAGGCTGATCGTCCATAGCGGGATTACTGGTTGCGCTATCTTCGTCTAATTGAACGCTACATCCTTGCTTACGCAGCAATTGCGTTAATACGCCGACCATCTGCCATGCCGCAGCAGAATTTCGTTTTGCAATAATACCAATACGGGCAAAATGCATGACCAATCGCCATCCTTATTAATGAGTGTGCTTAGGTTAACATGAGCGATGAAAAAATAACAGATAGAACGAATGTTCTTTTTAGATTTTAACTAAGGTAATCTTTAAAAAATACAAAAGGGATGGATTCGTGAGGAAAGGACTGCATTTTAGTAACAGGTAACCGCTTGATTCAATGTCCTGCAACCAACCTAAAAAAGAGAGTGGGAAGTTTGAATGAGGAGCGAAGCGCATCTTTATCTTTGCAAAGATACTTTGGCGAGTGTTTATTTAGCTGTTGTACGGAAAACTATCTGGAATGGATGTCTTTTGAGAAGTAATCTGTAAAGGGCTGTGGAAGCTAAGCTGAAGTTTAGAGAATAAATAAAAAGCCTGACCAAAGCCAGGCTAAACCCACAAGTTAACCAGAGGAAACTGGTAAAAATGGTAAACGCTCACAACACCGTCGCAAAAGGGTTAATATATCCTCTTGCTAAGGTGGACCAATGATATTACCAGCTTCTTATATTGTCAAGCACTGAAATAATAAAAATTATCAGTCACGAAAATTATTGAATTGCAGCGGGCGTTCAAGCTCATCCATGGCGCGTAACATGGCAATGGTTTCTTGAAGATCATCACGTTTTTTACCCGTTACGCGTACCGTTTCACCTTGAATAGCCGCTTGTACTTTTAGTTTCTTATCTTTAATTGCCTTAGTGATTTTTTTCGCTAAGGCGGCATCAATACCTTGATGAATAATGATATTTTGCTTGGCGGTTTTCAGTTGAATATCCGCATCTTTACGCTCAATGGCACGGGTATCAATGCCGCGTTTCACCAGCTTGGCGGTGAGCACGTCGTACATTTGATTAAGTTGAAATTCGGATTCAGTCAATAGCTTAACGACCATTTCTTTATCGTCTAGCGTGAAGTTAGAGTTGGTACCCTTGAAGTCGAAGCGTGAAGTCACTTCTTTGTTGGCTTGATCGACTGCATTGGCTAATTCGTGTTTATCGACTTCTGAAACAATATCAAATGAAGGCATAACTCACTCCTAAAAAATAGCGATAAGATTAACGATTGCGATAGAATAACGGTTCAATCATTAAAATTCCAGCCAATAGGATCCCATGCCAACTTCGATAACTGCTTTAACCAGTGAACACCTCTACACGCACACCAGCCCAGAAGGCGTAGCTTCCATTGAGCCTGCTTTAACGGGTATTTCTGTTTTACACCCGCGAGCTACCTCTGCGTTAACCGCTTTTTTGCGTTCGCGTCGGCAAAAGCATGTGATGGTAATGGATGAAGGTATCGAAGCTTGGCGCGATTGGCTGGTGGCTGAAATAGAGGCTTTGGCAGCGAGTCAATATGTGTTGACAGGTCGCACCATGCCAGTGGTTTATGAGCCTTCGATTTCTTTGGCGCAGCTTTTGGGAACAGCGGTAGGTAACCACGTTCGTGAAGGTGTGTTGCATCGTGCTGATGGTGGCTTTCTCATTATTCGCGTTGCTTCTTTGCTGCAAGCGACTGGCTTGTGGCAAGTGATTAAAGGGGTTTTGCAAACGGGTAGATTGTCTGCTGATGATTGGTACTCAGTGCAGGGGCATCGTCTCAGTGAAACCTTGCCTTTAGTGAATGATTGTTCGATTCAGCTACGTTTGGTGTTGGTAGGCGAAGCGCACCATTTTTTTGCGTTGGAAGAGGCAGACAGTGATGTGGTGGTGCTATTCGAGCGTTTGGTTGAGTTTGAAGATTTTGCGCCACGTACAACTGAGATGGAGCAAGCGCTGATGTCGGTGCTGTTAGCCCGTTGTCAATCGGATTTGGTGATGAATGTATCGGCTGAAGCCTTGGCGCTTTGTTGTGATTATGCATCGCGTTTGGCCGAGGATGCGACACGCTTGGCGCTTCGCATGGATCAGCTCGAAGCCTTGTTGTTGCGAGCGCAAGACGAAGCCATTCAATTAGGGCATGAGCAGATTGATGTGCCTGCGTTAACGCTGGCCATGGACAATGACCGTTATGAAGCAGGGCGGCTAGAGGCTGAGTATCGTCAAGCGATTACGGCGGGTTGGTTGTCCATTGCGACTAAGGGAGAGGCAGTCGGTCAAGTGAATGCGTTGACGGTGTATGAAGTAGGTCGTATGGCTTTTGGTCAGCCAGTTAAAATCAGTGCGCAAACCTCGCCCGGTAACGATGGCTTGGTCGATATTGAGAAAGAAGTCGATTTGGCGGGCCCCATTCATAGTAAAGGCATGCTCATTGTGCAAGGCTACATGCGTGGTCGATTTATGCGCTCGCGTAGTATGGCGCTGACTGCCAGCGTGGTGATGGAACAGACTTACGAAGGCGTGGAGGGCGACAGTGCTTCGGCGGCTGAAACTTTGGCGTTGTTGTCGTCGATTGCGCAAATTCCGCTGCGTCAAGATATTGCCGTGACGGGAGCGATTAATCAGTTTGGTGATGTGCAAGCGGTGGGCGGTATTAATGAAAAAATCGAAGGTTTTTTCCGTCTGTGCGCCATGCGTGGCTTAACCGGTTCGCAAGGCGTGCTGATTCCAGTCGTGAATTGTCAATCGTTAATGTTGGCTGAAGACGTTCGTCGTGCTTGTGAAGCGGGGCAGTTTCATGTTTATCCGGTTGTGCATTTAGATGAAGCCCTCGCTATGATGACCGGTGTTCCTGCAGAGCAGGTGAATGCGCGTGTATTGCAGGCTTTAGAACAAATGAACCCTTTGCCTGTTGAACACGATGACGAGTCGCTCAGCGCTTAACGAGTTAGCCTCTTTTCGCCGCTACCGTCCCTGGGTGTTCTGGCTGGCGCTGGCGATGACCACCAGTGCCATCGGTTTGGCGCAATTAAGCGAAACACCCGAACCCACCTGGCGTTTACTCTGGGTTGGCATGGGGTTGTTATCGATAATCTTGTGGTTTAAAACAACGCAGCGTGTCATCGCTTATGTGTTGTTAGGTGTTGCATTAGGCGGTGGGCTGATGCATGAACGTATGTTGCACTGGCAGGCGCAGAGCATCCCACCTATTTGGCTGAATACAACCTTTCCCGCCCAAGTGTTGGTGGATGGTATTGCCAAACCTACCGCGTTGGGTTGGTCAGTGTTAACGCGATTAGTGGATTCTCCTTCTCCTGCGTTAACCCATGCCAAAGTTTTATTAACTTTTCCCAAAGGAAGAGAGCCGCTGGCCGGTGAGGAGTGGTCGGTTGAGCTAAGGTTGCGCGAAACGCAAGGCCGTTATAACCCTGCTGGTATCGACTTTGCCGCTTGGCTGTTTGCGCAAAATATTCAAGCAACTGGGACGGTAGTCCGATTGACGGCTTCAGAACCCAGTGAAAGCAGCTGGCATTGGCAGTCGTGGCGTTGGTTGGCCATGCAAAAGCTGTTATCGGTATTGCCTGCCGATAGTGATTTTACGGGTTTGTCGGTTGCTTTGGTGTTGGGTGAGGTGAGTGCCGTGACCGACGAACAGTGGCGCGTATTACGTGATACCGGCACCCTGCACATGGCAGTGGTGTCGGGTACGCATATTACCCTTGTGGCGGGTTTGGCGTGGTTTTTAGGACTAGCTCTGTGGAAATTAGCGCCTTCACAGCGCTATCCAGCCGTGTTAGTGGCATCGCTGGTTGCCTTATTTGCTGCGGTGGGTTTTGCCTTTTTGGCGGGTATGAATGTGCCGGTACAACGTGCCTTGATTATGTTTGTCATGCTGATGATGGCGGTGTGGCTAAAACGTTCCTTGCATCCTGTGCTTACTCTGTCTTGGGCGTTAATTGCGGTGCTGCTGTGGGATGTGGGCGCAGTGATGCAAGTCGGTTTTTGGTTGTCATTTATTGCTACGGCTATCTTGTTGTGGATGTTGACCATAGAAGGGGGACGGCTGCAGCGTTTAGTATTGTTGCATCTGGGCATGAGTCTATTATTAGCGCCATTTTTACTGCTGTTTTTTCAACAGATTCCGACTTATTCCGCTTTAGCCAATTTACTTACAGCGCCGATTATTGAATGGTTGCTGGTTCCTTTGCTGTTAATCATTGCCTTGCTGGCTTGGATCCTTCCCAGCTTAGCAACGCTATTAAGTCAGCTGACTGAGCAGTTATGGGCGTTAGTCTGGGCGATGCTTAGTGAAATTGCCACTTGGCCAATGGCCGTTTTGTTGCTCTCGCCAACGGCTTGGTGGCATGGCTTACCAGACAATACCCAGCGCTTGACGCTGCTCGATATGGGTCGTCATGAATTGGTAGCAGTGTGGCAAACGCCACAAGGTGATTGGTTAATGGGTACGGGCAGTCAGCATGGCAAGTCGCATAGCATGGAAACCATTATTTTACCCAGTTTAACGGCCTTGGGCGTAAAGCGTTTAGCGGGTGTGGTAATGAGCGATAACAGCGAAGCAGGGCAAAAAGGACTGAATGTGCTCAAGCAACGCATGAGCGTCGAACAGACACTATCGAGCGAGTCTTGCTTACAGGGCAAAATGGCATCGGCAACCGACGCCTTACCGATACAAGGTTGGTGGTCGGATCAGGGACAGTGTTGGTTGATGATGAACCCTAAAGCTCAATTACCTGCCTTTGCGCTGAGTTGGCAAACGCCTAAAGCCAATGACTGGCCACATCATCTGCCCATTATTGCCCCCGCACTTAGCACAAAACCCAGCGCATCTTCTGGCAAGGTGGATTTGTGGATTAGTGCGGGTAGTCCAGTTCGTTCGGGTTGGGCGCAACAGTCTTTTAGCACGCAACAGCAAGGTGCGATGACCTGGCAAATCAGTGAGCAAGGGTTTTCACTATTCAAGGCTTATAAGCCGGCTAATCAGCGGTTTTATCATCCGCAGGAGTGATGAGATTGGGTGAAAACTATTCCGATCCACTTATACTGTGTTAACAATGTACTCAAAACGCATTTACTCCGTGTAACCTTGCCTTTTTCCGTGCATTTTTGCCTTGTCTAAGTGTCTCTCATCACGTTTTCACTCAATCTCAGCTAGGCGGTTTTCAGAGATCCTTAAAACAAAAAAGCGACCAGTTGGTCGCTTTTTGCATTCTACGTCGTCAGGAGTTAACGTTGACGTGCTTTGAATTTAGGGTTGGTTTTGCAAATTACATAAACCTTACCACGGCGACGAACAACTTGACAGTCTTTATGACGCGTTTTAGCAGATTTCAAAGAAGATAGAATTTTCATGGGGTACCTCGGTCAATTTATTTAAGTATTTTAATGCTAATCAAATACTAAGTCAATGACCTGAGACGCTTATTTGCTTGCTTAAAGCGGGACTAGCGTGTTAGAATCTCGCGCTTGTACTTTTTGAGAGTACATCCTCCTTGTCAACAGAGGTTTTTGGTGTTGACTCATGTAAATTAATACATTGATCCATAAGGAGCATTCATGCGTCATTATGAAATTGTGTTTCTTGTTCACCCTGATCAGAGCGAGCAAGTAACCTCTATGGTAGACCGTTACCGTGCCGTTATTGAAGGCAAGGGCGGTAAGATTCACCGTTTAGAAGATTGGGGTCGTCGTCAATTGGCTTACCCAATCAAGAAAGCTTACAAAGCGCACTATATTCTGATGAATATCGAAGCGACTCCAGAAGTCGTGGCAGAGCTTGATAATGCTTTCTATTACAACGATGCAGTATTGCGTAACATGATTATGCAACGCGATGAAGCCATCACGGAAGAATCTCCGATGATGCGTCGTGAAAGCAGCGAGCGCGGTGAACGTCGTGAGCGTGATTCAGAACGTCGCGGTAGTGAGGAGTAATCAAGATGGCACGTTTTTATCGTAAAAAAGTTTGTAAATTTAGTTCAGATGCAACTAAAGAAATCGACTACAAAGATGTTTCTTTGTTAAAGGGCTATATTACCGAGACAGGTAAAATTGTTCCAAGTCGTATTACGGGTACAAGTGCTCGCTATCAGCGTCAGTTGGCTTCAGCCATCAAACGTGCGCGCTACTTAGCCTTGTTGCCGTTTTCTGATCAGCACAAATAATATCCGTTAAATTAAGTATTAATTGATTATGCTGTTTTTAGCTAACGCCATCATGAAGTCGCCGCAACAGGCACTTGTGTGGTCAGTGATGCTAGGTGCAGCAACCCTTGTTCTTTCACCTTTTGGCGTGCTTTCGGGTGCAGCAATCGCTTTAGTAACCCTTGCGGCTGGCTTAGTGCCGGGTAGCAGAGTGTTATTGGCGAGTTTAGCTGGTGCGGCTTTATTGGCGGTGTTTACCGATCAGTGGTCTGCAGTTGGTCTAGCTTTGCTGGAGTTCTGGTTGCCCGCATTTGCTTTGGCTGTGGTTTTGGGTGCATCTGCATCCTTGTCACGCATGTTGCAAGTTGCGACAGGGCTGATGTTGTTAGCGTTAGTTTTGACCTATCTCTGGGTAGGCTCTCCTGAGGCCTTTTGGCTTGAAACCATGCGACAGTTGCTTGAAGGTTGGCAAACGCAAGGATTAGTGATTGAACCACAAGCTACCAGCTTACTGATCGAGCAGTTGCCGGCCGTGCTAACGATGTTAGTGGCGATGGGACTGTTAATGGTATGGATCAGTATGCTATTGCTAGCACGTTGGTGGCAAACGCGCTTGTATGACATGACACCTTTTTCAGCAGAATTTCAAGGTATTGCCTTGGGTAATACTTTGGCTGGGTTGATGGCGTTGATGTTATTACTGGTGTTGTTTATGCCAGAGCAGCTACTGATTCAAGATGCCTTAGGTGTATTGAGCTTGGTGTTTATGTTGCAAGGCTTGGCGCTGATTCATTTTTGGCAAAGGGTGAAACAAGTCAGCAAGGGTTGGTTAATACTGATTTATGTATTATTGGGCGTGTTACCGCAGATGATGATGATGGTGGCTACGCTTGGTTGGTTAGAAAATTGGATAAACTGGCGCGATAAAATCGCGTCGGATTCACAATCCTAGATAGAGGAACAGACAATGAATGTCATTCTGATGGAAAAAGTTAAAGGATTGGGCGCCATGGGTGATGTGGTGTCCGTTAAAGGTGGTTACGCACGTAACTTCCTGATTCCTAATGGTAAAGCGAAAATGGCAACTGCGGCTAACGTAGAAGTTTTCGAAGCGCGTCGTGCTGAACTTGAAGCTGCTGCAGCTCAAGCGTTAGCAGATGCACAAGCGTTGCATGAAAAAATGCAAGGTTTGGTGGCGGTCATCGAAGCGAAAGCAGGTGACGAAGGTAAGTTATTCGGTTCAGTTGGCACGCAAGACGTGGTTGACGCTTTGGCAACTCAAGGCTTCACTGTTGAGCGTCGTCAAGTTCAAATGCCAAATGGTGCGATTCGCGTTGTTGGTACGTTTGAATTGACTTTGGCGTTACACGCTGACGTGAACACGACCATTACGGTTGATGTTAAAGCAGCTTAATTCGCTCGCATTACATTGATTGAATGAAAAGGGCCGGAAGGCCCTTTTCTTTTTTCTTTGGTTAAGCATTTCAGCTGCAAACAGCTATAATAGCCATATTATTTTTGACCTGTTTTTGCATTGAACTGGTCGCCTAACGATAAGTGAACTCTTTTTTATATGGCCAAAGTACAAGCTACTGATACACCTTTGACGCAATTGTCTGAACAGTTAAAAACGCCACCCCATGCGATTGAGGCTGAGCAGTCAGTATTGGGTGGTTTGTTAATTGATAACGGCAGTTGGGATCATGTTGCTGAAACCTTAACCGAAGCTGATTTTTTCCGTCATGCCCATCAGTTAATTTGGCGTACCATGTTTCAGTTGGCGCAAAAATCCATTTCTTTTGATTTAGTGACGCTTGCCGATGTGCTTAAAAGTCATGATTTGCTTGAAGAGGCAGGTGGCATTGCGTATCTGGCTTCGCTAGAAAGCTCGACACCCAGTGCCGCCAATATTCGGGTGTATGCACAAATTGTGCGCGAGAAAGCCTTGTTACGTAAGTTGATTACAGCGGGTACGGAAGCGGTGAATATGGCGTTTTTACCCGAAGGAAGAAGCGCGCTGGATGTGATTGATACGGCTGAAAAGCTGATCTTTGATGTGGCGCAGCAAGGTCAATCGGATAAAAAAAGCTATGCGAGCAGTAAAGACTTGCTCAAACTGTGTGTTGAGCGCATTAGTGATCTCTATGAAAACCCCAATCAGGTAACCGGTATTCAGACCTATTATGAGGATTTTGATGCCAAAACAGCTGGTCTGCAGAAAGGTGATTTAGTCATTGTTGCTGGGCGTCCCTCGATGGGTAAGACCACTTTTGCCATGAATATTGCCGAAAATGTTGCCATTAAGGGTAAAAAAGGCGTAGCCGTATTCAGTTTAGAAATGCCCGGTGAGCAGTTAATGATGCGTATGATTTCTTCCGTTGGTCATATTGAAGCACAGAAATTACGCACAGGGCAATTATCACAACAAGACTGGTCTGGTTTAACTTCGGCGATTGCGCGTTTAACGGATGCGCCTATTTATGTCGATGAAACGGCTGGCCTTTCTCCTTTAGAATTGCGTGCTAGAGCACGACGGCTCAAGCGAGAGCATGATATTGGCTTAATTGTTATCGACTATTTACAGTTAATGCGGGGTAATTCACCAAATAATAACCGTACCGAGGAAATTTCAGAAATTTCGCGTTCTTTGAAAGCGCTGGCAAAAGAACTTGAATTACCGGTTATTGCCTTGTCTCAGCTGAATCGTAGTTTGGAGCAACGTCCCGATAAACGACCTAAAATGTCGGATTTGCGCGAATCAGGTGCCATTGAGCAGGATGCGGATATTATTTTGTTTATTTATCGTGATGAAGTTTATCACCCTGATACGGATCAAAAAGGGGTCGCTGAAGTGATTATTGGTAAACAGCGTAATGGTCCTATTGGTAAAGTGTTGTTGACCTTTATGGGTGAGTTTACACGCTTTGAGAACTTTGCTCAGGGTAGTGGTTGGATGGATGAATAGTGGCTAGACCGATTTGTGCGCTGATCGACTGTGAGGCAGCGCGTCATAATTTACAACGTATTCGAGCTATGGCGCCAGAAACAAAGATTATGGCAGTGGTCAAAGCCAATGCTTACGGGCATGGTATTGAGCTGATGGCTCCTTGCTTATCGGAGGCTGACGCTTTTGCGGTGGCATCGGTGGATGAGGCCTTAGCCTTGCGTCATTTAGGGGTTACACATCCGATTGTGTTGCTTGAGGGTATTTTTTGTGCCAGTGAATTGACTGACGTTGTTGAACAGCGTTTAGAACTCGTGGTTCATTCGGATGAACAAATTGCCATGCTTGAAACGCATCGTGGCTGTCATAACCTTGTCATATGGATTAAGGTCGATACGGGCATGCATCGTTTAGGCTTTGCCCCCAGTGAAGTTGCGCGAGTTTGGCATCAGTTGCAGGGGTTAAGTTGTTTAGCTCAGCCCTTGCGCTTGATGACGCATTTTGCCAGTTCAGACGAGCCTAATGCGCCAGCCAATGCAACGCAATTAGCCCAATTTAAACAGTTACTGGCTTATTTACCCGATCCGCTAGCGATTAGTTTAGCAAATTCTGCCGCCATTATTCACTTGCCCGAAAGTCATGGTGATTGGGTTAGACCTGGTTTGATGATGTATGGCGTTAGCCCTTCGCAGGCCAATATTGAAGAGCTGGATTTAAAACCCGTGATGACCTTAGTAACGCGCGTCATAGCGGTGAAGCAGGTGTCTGCGGGTGAGTCTGTGGGATATGGTGGCAGTTGGCAGGCGACCCAATCTACGCAATTGGCTATTATTGCTGCCGGTTACGGTGACGGTTATCCACGTCATATTCCCTCGGGTACCTTGGTGTTGGTGAATGGTCGTCAAGCGCCGATTGTCGGTAGGGTATCTATGGACATGATTAGTGTTGATGTGTCTCACCTTGATGCGGTTGATGTCGGTGATCCCGTGGTGCTTTGGGGTAAGGGATTACCTATTGAGCGCTTAGCTCAAGCAGCAAATACCATCAGTTATGAATTACTGTGTGGTGTAACTAAGCGTGTTCCTGCTGTTTTATCATCCGCTGATCACCATTGGTATGAAAAGCCGACGAGGAATGAGAATGCCCTGCACTAAAGAATTGTGGCGTTTCGGTCGAGCGCAAGGCTTTTGGTGGCACTTAGAGCGTTGGGGTGCCTTGTTGGTATTGTTGGCGTGGTTATTTTATGTTTTTGTTGTTAGAGACTTTGCTAGTTATGCAGACAGGGGTCAGTTGCAATTGATTGATTTACTGCTCGGTTTACCCATTTTATTTGCCATGGGTCTAGTGGGATCTATTATATGGATGGGCCTGGTGCGCTTATTCAGCTGCGCTTTAGGTCAGCTGGTTATTGAGCCAAGCGCACAGGTTGAAGATGAAGCTTAATTGGTCAGAAATTAAGCTATTGCTTGTGTTGAGCTTACCCCTGGTGGCGGGTCAGCTGGCACAAACAGGCATGGGTGTGGTGGACACCATGATGGCCGGTAGCGTCAGTAAGCTAGACTTAGCGGGAGTCGCTTTGGGTTCGGCTGTTTGGCTGCCGACATTTTTATTCATGAGTGGTGTGTTGCTGGCGCTAACACCTCGTATTGCTCAGGCGGTTGGTAAGCAAGATAGATCAGCAGTTAAAGCTTCCGTGATGCAAGGCATTTGGTTGGCTTTGTTGCTGACCATGCTGACGCTGATGATTTTATTATCCTCATCTTGGTGGATGCGCTTTTTTACGCTAGAAGCAGCGGTTTATGAGATTGCGGTGGACTATATTCACGCTTTGGCGTGGGGAGCTTTGCCGGCACTATTATTTCAGGTGGTTCGCTTCTTTCATGAGGCACATGGTTTAACCAAAATCACCATGGTGTTATCACTCATCGGCTTTTTATTAAATATCCCCTTAAATGTGCTCTTTGTTTATGGCTATGGGCCTATTCCTGCGTTGGGCGGAGTGGGGTGTGGTTTTGCAACCAGTTTAGTTTATTTGACCATGGCATTGGTGGGGTGGTGGTTGTACTGGGCACATCCACGTTATCAAGCCTATCGTCAAGAGGCGAAATTATGGCGTTTGCCTGAATGGCTAGGCATATCGCAATTATTGCGTGTCGGCGTACCGATTGGATGGGCAATTTTGTTTGAAGTGGGGTTGTTTACCTTTATTGCCTTTCTGGTAACCCCTTTGGGTACGGATGCATTAGCAGCACATCAAGTAGCCATTAGTTTTACGGCACTGATCTTTATGTTGCCTTTGTCTTTAGCCATGGCGCTGACGATACGTGTGGGGCAGTTAACGGGTGCTGGAGAATCGGCACAAGTACGCATGGCGATTGCTTCAGCCTTGTGGATATCGGTTGCGTTAGGTGCACTGGTTGCGCTGCTGACTTGGTTGTTTGCGCAGGAAATTGTCGCACTTTATACGCAAGATAGTCAGGTTATGTTAATTGCTGTTACCTTACTGTGGATGGCTGCACTCTACCAAATATCGGACGCCTTGCAAGTGGCTTGTGCAGGAGCATTGCGGGGAATTGGTGATACCACCTCGGTCATGTGGGTGACCTTGGTCAGCTATTGGGTTATTGGCTTGCCGGTAGGATTTTATTTGTGCTATGGCGCTTGGAGCACCGATTCTGGGGTGTGGTTGGGTATTACTGGCTTTTGGCTGAGTTTTGTTATTGGATTGAGCCTAGCAGCCATTGGCTTAGGTTGGCGTGTCTATACTCAGTTCTTTCGTTCTTCAGCTGCGGTAGTTACTCGCTAAGGTGGTATTTTTCTTGCGCAATTGCAACACAATGGGGCGCCCCGGTTGTTGATCTTCAAAATCGAGCGTAATGCTGACTTGTTCATCTTCCCATCGATAACTTTCGTAGCTTTGTAATACTGATTCGGTTCGTCTGACTCGACTGGTAGGACTGCCAATCATCGGCTCTAATTGTGCTCGAACATCTTTGATACTCAGTGGTAAGCTACTGTTCTTGTATTCGCTATGGTAAGGGCGATAGCGCATTTGTAAGCTGGAAAAACTACCGTCAAGTTCATAGCGAAAATCGATGCGGTAGGTTTCTCTGAGAATATTGACTGGATAAAACCGATCCATTTGTTTACTGTGCAACGACGCTTGAGGTTTCATGAACCCATCCCATTTATACAAGGCTTGACGAATCTCGGTTTGCGACAGCTCACTAACCTTTAAGCCTAGGAGAGAGAAGTCTGAAGCTGTTGCTGTCCAGGCTAGGTTAGGTAGCAATAAGATTAAACTAAACAGGGGCTTTAACATGATGGTGTCCGCATTGAAAACGATGTCTTTTTATCGGCATCAATGCCTAAAACTTGATGCGCTGTCAGAAGCTAAATAGGTTCTTGATGCGGTTGCCAGTAACGAATGAGCGATTGTTCTAGTTCGACCAGTGCTTGTTGATAGACGTCTTTTTTAAAACTAACTACTTCATGTACGGGTTGCCAATAGGGAACCCAGCGCCATTCTTCAAATTCAGGTGAGTCCGAGGCTTTAAGGTTGATCGCTTGTTCGTCGCCCACCAAACCCAGCATGAACCAACGCTGCTTTTGACCAATGCAAATCGGTGAGGCATTATGACGAATTAAGCGTCGTGGTAGGTTATAGCATAGCCAGTCTTGGGTTTTGCCAAGAATGCGTACATGACGCGGCTCTAGGCCTATTTCTTCTTTTAATTCACGAAACAAAGCTTGTTGCGGCGTTTCATGTGAACGAATACCCCCTTGCGGGAACTGCCAGGCATCGTCATGACCGATACGGCGACCCAAAAACAGTTGATTCTGACGGTTGACCAATATGATGCCAACGTTGAGTCGATAGCCATTTTCATCGATCACGAGTGCGCGGTCCTTTGCAATAAGAGAGAGATGGCGTTTTGATGCCTAAATTAAATTGTTATTTTAGCGAAAAAGAGGCTCAACTCGCAAACTCGTCAAGCATTCTCGGTGCGTGTAAGATAAATCCTTGCACATAATCAATTTCGTGGTGTTGCAGCCAATCGTAAATAAAAAAATCTTCGACTCGTTGGGCAATGGTTTGCATAGTGGCTTCTCGTGCCATTGCTTGAATGGCGTTGACCAAAATCACCCCATAAGCGGAGTCTTTGATTGCTTGAATCAGCTTGCCGTCAATTTTAGCAATACTGATGGGCAATTTTGCCAAGCGTTCAAAAGCGCTTAGATCCGCATCGACATCATCTACGGCAAATAAACAGCCTAACTTAACCAATCGATTCATTACCTTATCGGTATGCGTTAAATTGCTCATAATTGAGCTTTCACTTACTTCAAAACACAACAGACCCGGTGGTAAGGCATAATTGGTAAGCAAAGCTTCAACTGAATCGAGGAAATATTGACTGGCAAAAGAATAAGCCGACAGATTGACGTGAATGCGCGCAAAGCTAACCATCAGCTGTGGATAATCAAGTAGCTTTTCGAGCAGGTTTTGTATGACCCACAAATCCAGTTGTACCACCAGACCGCTTTTTTCAAAAATGGGTAAAAAGCTGGCTGGTTCCTGTTCTTGACCCTGCTCATCGCGATAGCGCAACAAAATTTCGCACACAGGCGCCAGTCCTTGCGTCGACTCAATGGTTTGATAGTAAAGCTGAAAATCATGATTGTGCATGGCACTTTGTAATGCAACCAGCTCACGATTAAAATTTTGATAAGCTTGATGATTGAATAGGGCGCAGGCATTACGTCCAGCTCGCTTGGCCTGATAGGTGGCGCTTTCAACCTGATGCAATAATTCGCTGACATTATTAGGACAATGATCATCAATGACGGTAATCCCCACAGAACAGGTGACTGGCCATTGTCCGTGATCAATATCTAAACTGATTTGTTCGATTTGCTGTCTTAAATTGTCTGCGATTTGCTCTGCTCTATCTAATTGGCAGTGCGAGAGTAAAATCAGAAATTGATCGGCATGATTGCGAGATAAGTGATCCGTAGCACGGAGCAGGCTCTTTAGTAGTTGCGCAACCTCAACCAACAACTCGTCACCGTAATGGTTACCAGCCAACTCGTTCAGTTGTCGGAAATGGTCAATGTCAATCAGCAATAAGGCGTGTTGGCTATGATCACGTTTGGCCGTGAGCATGAGTCGATGACACTGTTGATCGAATTCGAAACGATTAAAAACCCCTGTCAAAGCATCATGGCTGGCATTCCACGATAACTGTTTTCGCGAAAAACGGGCTAAGCGAACATCGTGTATGGTAATTAAGACGCCATTAACTCCACCTTGTGCGCGCAGTGGGATAGCACTAACCTCAACTGGTAATTCGCTCAGTCCATCTCGACCAATCAGTAGGGCATTGCTACCTGCATTTTCTTCTTGACCTGATTGAATGGCTTTTAAACCAAGGCATGGAATGGCTTCGTCATTCGTTTCGTCAACCAAGCAAAGGATGTCAGATAAGGGTTGGTCTATGGCTTCATGGGCTGTGTAAGATAGCGTTGACTCTGCAGTCGGATTGAGGAATTTAATCTTACCTTGGGTGTCCGCAACGATAATAGCATCGGGAAGCGCATTGATGATTTGCTTAATACGAATATCCGGTGCATTGAACATATATCTTGGATCTCCAACGCGTTACACTGCAGTTGCAAGGCTAAGGCGTTAATTGTAGTTTTTGTAAGGTAGCTTGATTCGGATAGCCATCAGCCGGTAGGTTATTCTCTTTTTGAAATTGACGCAAGGCTTGTGAACTTCTACTGCCGAACCAACCGTCAACGCCGCCCGTATCATAGCCTTTATCGGTCAGAGTTTGCTGCAGTTGAGCAATAAATGTTTTTGGCCAAGGTTTTGCATTAGCGGGTGGTTTAGCTTGTAAACCCTGTCTGCCAGAGAGTTTGCTTGCCAATAAGCCAACCGATAAGGCGTAGTTGTTTGAGTTATTCCAGCGCTTGATTACTTTAAAATTTGGCCAAACAATAAATGCAGGTCCCTCATAACCAGCTGGTAACACCAAGTTAACCCTATCTTGGGCTTGCCCCTGCCAGTGTTGATTGGCAATCGTTGTGATGCCCAGTTTGGCTAAGTCGTCACGTTTGAAGTCTTGTTTGCCATCAGCGAGGGCATAATCAAATGAGCGAGGTAAAATCACTTCTTGTAGCCAAGGTTGTCCCGCTTGCCAGCCAGCGCGTTTTAGGTAAATAGCTGCAGACGTCAATGCATCTTCAGTGCTTTTCCACAAATCGGCTTTTTGATCGCCATCGGCATCTGTGGCGTGTTTCAAAAACACACTAGGCATAAATTGCATTTGACCAACCGCTCCAGCCCAAGAGCCTTTCATTTCACCAGCACTAATATGACCTTGATCAATAATTTTGATGGCGGCTAAGAGCTCTTTGCGAAAAAACCTACTGCGTCGTGGATCATAGGCAAGGGTTGTTAAGGCTTCTAAGGTATTAAAGTTGCCTAGATAGATACCATAGTTGGTTTCCAGTCCCCAAAAAGCAAGCAGGATTTCCGCGGGTAAGCCATGTTCCTGCTCGATCTTTTTGAGCATGGATTCATAACGGAAGCCTTGTAGTTTTCCTGCTTGTACACGAATTTCAGAAAGACGTTTGTCGATGTAAGTCCAAAAAGTTTGTGTAAATTCAGGTTGCTGTTGATCCAGTTCAATTACGCGTTGATTTAAGCGTAGATAAGGCTTGATGCTGGCTAGCGTTGTTTCTTGAATGCCTTGACGACGAAGCTCCGCGATTAATTGTTCTAACCAGTGATCGAAGCTGGGGGCTAACTGTGTTTCAGCGGTGGATGTTAGGTTAGGAGTGATTGCTGAAATGGTGTCACTATTTTTGTTTGCTTGAGTCGCAACCTTGGGCGCATCAGTCGCACAAGCACTAATTGATAAAGAAAGCAGCAGCGTGATAAAGCTACTGAGAGAGCGAAAGGGAACCATAACCTTTTAGTCGATACGACAAAATGTTTGTTGCATTGCATCCATCAAGGCAAGCAATTCAGCATCTTTAATGCGGCAAAGAATTTTACTCCCTTCGCGACGAGAAACAATAATCCCCTTTTCTCTTAAAATGTCAATGTGTTGGGAAACATTGCTTTGAGTGGTTCCAACTTGTTCAACAATGTCCATAACAGGTACTTCTTCGTTGCCAATAACGCATAGAATTTTTAAGCGAAGGGGATGAGCCATGGCTTTGAGTGCGGTTGCCGCTTTATTGATGTTGTCTTCCCTGCCATCGAAAGGAATAGCGTCTAAAAAACCACTCATGAATTATCCTTTTATATTTGTGTGCTAGTAACAAACCTCATGATGAGAGTCACTCACTGTTTTTGTAGGCTAATATTAGCATAAAGCAATATGACTCGAAACAGCTTTACACGACTGACAATATTTTATTGATGTAACTCAACTGTTTTAGGCGATATCGGTTATGATAATATGCATTAAATACGTGTTAAAACAGGAAAGAAAAGTAAATGACGGGTAAAAAAAGTTTATGGATTGCACTGGGTTTTAGTGTCGGTGTCGTTATTGCTGGCTCGGCAAGCGTTCTGGCAGACAAAAGTAAAACTTCGGAAACCACACCAAACGGGTTGCCGCTCAATGAATTACGTGCGTTTGCTGAAGTGTTTGAACGTATCGGTAAAGATTATGTTGAAACCGTTGATGACAAGGCACTGTTAGAAAATGCCATCGATGGCATGCTGTCCAATCTCGATCCACACTCTGCCTATTTGAAACCTGATTCTTTCAAAGATATGGAGGAAAGCACCAAGGGCGAGTTTGGTGGCGTGGGCATGGAAGTGGGCATGGAGGATGGCTTCGTTAAAGTGGTTGCTCCTATCGATGATACGCCGGCATTTAAAGCGGGCGTCAAGGCAGGTGATTTGGTGGTTCGTATTGATGACACCCCAGTTAAAGGATTAAGTCTGCAGCAAGCCGTTGAAAAACTTCGCGGCAAAGTGGGAACTGATGTACAGCTGACCATTATGCGCAAATCAGAGGACAAGCCCATCATTGTCAAGTTAACACGTGCCGTTATCAAGGTGAATAGTGTCAAACAGCGATTAATCGCGCCTAACTATGGTTATGTTCGTATTAGCCAATTCCAAGTTAAAACGGGTGCTCAGTTGGTTGAAGCGGTCGAAAAGTTAACCAAAGAAAACGCTAATCCGTTAAAAGGGTTGGTGTTAGACTTGCGCAATAATCCTGGTGGTCTTTTGAATGCTGCAGTCGAGGTTTCTGATGCTTTCTTGGAAACAGGATTGATTGTTTATACTGAAGGACGTGTCAAAGATGCGGAAATGCGTTTTAGTGCGACTCGAGGTGACATATTAAATGGTGTTCCTGTTGTCGTTCTGATTAACGAAGGTTCGGCTTCAGCTTCTGAAATTGTCGCTGGCGCGTTACAAGATAACGGTCGTGCGGTGATTGCAGGTCGTACCAGCTTTGGCAAAGGTTCAGTGCAAAGCGTGATTCCATTAAATAATGGAGCGGCAATCAAGCTAACCACAGCGCGTTATTTCACACCTAACGGTCGTTCTATTCAGGCAGAAGGCATTGTGCCTGATGTGAAAATTGAGCAGGTTAAGGTTGACTTGATGGATAAGCCACTCGAACGTGTTAAAGAGGCCGATCTAAATCGCCATTTAAGTAATCCTAAAGAGAAGGAAGAGAAACCAGTCAAATCAGCAGATAAAAACAAAACTGATACGGTAACTCCTTCTGATAAGAAAGATAAAGAGGAAGAGTCTTTAGTAACCAAAGACTACGAACTCTACGAAGCTTTTAACCTACTCAAAGCGATGACGGTATTAAAGCGGTAACACGCATTATGCTAACTTCGATAAGTCGTCTGTTGACACAGGTAGCAACAGTCGTTAGAATGATGTAATAATATAAAACCCCGTCTAACGGGGTTTTTTCATTTACCGGAGAAACAAGTGACTTTACTCGAGAAACTCGATCAATTACTACGTCCTGTCGTGACAGGTCTGAATTATGTATTGTGGGGCATTGAATTCGCGCGACATGCCCAGTCGGCGACCTTGCGTATTTACATTGACCGTGCTGGTGGTATTACGGTTGATGATTGCGCCCGTGTTTCTCGTCAAGTCAGTGCCTTAATGGATGTGGAAGATCCGATTGATGTACCTTATCGTTTGGAAGTATCTTCACCTGGATTAGAGCGCTCGTTTTTCAGCTTCGATCAGTTGGCTGATTATATCGATGCAGAAATTAGACTTCGCATACATTCTCTGGGTAAGGGAAAGAAACGTAACTTTACCGGCTTTTTACGTAAGCATGCTGACGGTCAGCTGACACTGGAAGATGAAACGGGTCAGCTGTTGGTGTTTCCTTGGAGTGATGTCGAAAAAGCATCACTAATTGTTCGATTTGATGATTGAGGGCGAGTAACGTGAGCAAAGAAGTTTTGCTGGTTGTTGAAGGTATTGCAAACGAAAAGCGCGTACCAAAAGAAGCGATTTTTCAGGCGATTGAAGAGGCCTTAGCAATGGCAACCCGTAAGCGTCATGATGATGCTTGCGAAGTGCGTGTCGCCATTGATCGCAAAACAGGTGAGTATGAAACTTTCCGCTGTTGGGAAGTGGTAGCTACCGACGATGACATGATTGATGGTTCAATTCAAATGTTGTTGGAAGATGCACGCAAGTTAGATGCGCACGTGCAAGTAGGTGATTACGTTGAGCAGCCTATGGAATCGATTGATTTTGGTCGCATCGGTGCACAAACGGCTAAGCAAGTCATTTTACAAAAGCTGCGTGAAGTCGAACGCGCCAAAGTGGTTGAAGAATATTCAAGCCGTCAAGGTAAATTGATTACGGGTGTCGTGAAGCGCATTGATAAAGGTATGCTCTATTTAGATTTGGGCGAGAATGTTGAAGCGGTCTTAATGAAGCAAGATCAATTGCCAAATGATAATTTCCGTATGGGTGAGCGTGTGCGTGGTTTGTTGCGTGAAGTGAAATTTATGCCTCGTGGTCCACAGTTGTTTATGTCCCGCACAGTACCTGAAATGTTGATTGAGCTGTTTAAAATCGAAGTGCCAGAAGTGGGCGATGAGATGATCGACATTATGGGTGCTGCACGTGATCCTGGTATTCGAGCTAAGGTGGGTGTGCGCGCTAACGATAAACGTATTGATCCGATTGGTGCGTGTATTGGTATGCGTGGAGCGCGTGTACAAGCCATTACCAATGAGTTGGGCGGTGAGCGCATTGACGTGGTTTTGTGGAATGAAGACCCTGTTCAGTGTGTTATTAATGCCATGGCGCCGGCAGAAATTGTTAAAATTGCCATGGATGAAGACATGCACAGCATGGATTTAGCCGTGCCGGATGATGGTTTGGCGAAAGCCATTGGTATTCGTGGCCAGAACGTGCGTTTGGCCAGTGAGTTAACTGGCTGGGAATTGAACGTGATGACGCAAAGCGACATGGAAGCTAAAGCTTATGCTGAGTCGGCAACACAAATTAATTTGTTTGTGAATGCCTTGGGTGTGGATGAGGATCTAGCGCAGGTGTTGGTCATGGAAGGTTTCACCAGCGTAGAAGAAGTTGCCTATGTCCCTGTTGCTGAGATGTTAGAAATTGAAGGCTTTGATGAAGAGTTGGTCAACTTATTGCGTGAGCGTGCCAAGGATTACTTGCTCACCAAAGCGATTGAATTAGAAGAGCGTAAAGAAGCGGTTCAGCCAGATGCTGACTTGTTAGCATTAGAAGGCATGAATGAAGAAATGGCGCAGACGCTAGCTGAAAATGGCGTAACTTCGCAAGAGTTGTTGGCGGAATTAGGCGTCGATGAATTATTAGAATTATTACCAATGTCCGAAAGCAAAGCATCTGCTTTGATTATGGCGGCGCGTGCGCCTTGGTTTGCTTGAAGAGATAAGGAGGTCAGACTATGGCCGATATGACAGTTGTACAATTTGCTCAGAGTTTAAATCGCTCCGTTGAACAGTTAGTGGATCAGTTTGTTGCGGCGGGTGTGGGTAAAAAACGCTTGAACGACATTGTTACTGAAGAAGAAAAGAAAGCCTTGCTCACTTATTTGCAGCGCAAGCATGGTCACGCTGAAGTGTCTTCTCCAACAAAGGTGACCTTGACACGTAAAACAGTGCAAACAGTTAATGTGGCAACCAATGCCAGTGGTAGCCGTGGTGCTGCTCGCACAGTTGATGTAGAAGTTAAGAAGAAGCGCACCTACGTTAAAAAAGAAGCTGAGGTTGCTGCTTCTTCGAACCCTGAGGTTATTGAAAAACCAACACCAGCACCAACCCTTCCTGTGGTTGAAAAAGTTATAGTAGCCCCAGCTAAGGTTGATATAGCGCCAGAACCAGTCAAAGAAAAACCATCTGATAGAAAGCCTGCTAAAGCAGCACCTGAACCTAAAGTAGAAGTGATTGGCAGTAAACAAATCATTGTTGAAACTACTCCTTCGAATGATGCGCTTGAGCCAAGTGATAAGAAAAAAATGGTGAAGCATGGTGGTGCTCTGAAACAGGCAAACAAGTCTTCACCTAAAGCGAATCAGAATGAAGAGCGCTTTAGTCGTGGTGCCAAAAAAGCACCGCACAAAGGCGGCAAGAAGCCTATGGAAGACAATCAGCATGGTTTCAAAAAGCCAGCCGCTCCGATTGTGCGTGAAGTGGCGATTGGTGAAACCATTACCATTGCTGAATTAGCCGATAAAATGTCGGTTAAGGCTTCTGAAGTGATTAAGTTCATGATGGTGAGCTTGGGCACTATGGTGACCATTAACCAAACGATCGACCAAGAAACGGCGGTTTTGGTGGTCGAGGAAATGGGGCATACACCTAAAATCATTAACGAAAATGCCATTGAAGAAGCGCTATTAGCGAGTGCCGGTGAAGGTGATCTGGTTACCCGTTCGCCCGTTGTAACCATTATGGGTCACGTTGACCATGGTAAAACGTCATTGCTTGATGCCATTCGTCGTGCCAAGGTAGCAGATGGCGAAGCGGGTGGTATCACGCAACATATTGGTGCTTACCACGTTGAAACAGGTCATGGCGGTATTACTTTTATCGATACACCTGGTCACCAAGCCTTTACGGCGATGCGTGCACGTGGTGCTAAGGTAACGGATATTGTCGTGTTAGTGGTGGCGGCTGATGATGGCGTTATGCCGCAGACGGTCGAAGCCATTCAACATGCCAAGGCGGCAGGTGTGGCGATTGTCGTTGCAGTGAACAAAATTGATAAGCCAGAAGCCAATCCCGATCGTGTGATGCAAGAATTGGCTGGTTATGATGTGGTGGCGGAAGAATGGGGCGGTGACGTTCAATTCGTGAAGGTTTCTGCTAAACAAGGCCTGAATTTAGATGGTTTGTTGGATGCTATTTTGATTCAGTCGGAAGTACTAGAGTTAAAAGCCGTTAAGGATGCACCAGCACATGGCTCAGTGCTTGAGTCACGTCTTGATAAAGGTCGCGGTCCCGTAGCCACGGTGTTGGTACAGCAAGGTACCTTGCGTAAAGGCGATATCGTTGTCTGTGGTATGGAGTATGGTCGTGTACGTGCCTTGGTCAATGAAAATGGTCGCACCATGGAAGAAGCTGGTCCTGGTATTCCAGCAGAAGTGTTAGGTCTATCAGGTGTTCCTAATGCGGGCGATGAGTTGTCGGTTGTTCCAGATGAGCGTAAGGCGCGTGAAGTGGCTATGTTCCGCCAGAATCGCGCTAAGAACCTAAAAGAAGCGGCACAGCAAAAAGCGAAACTGGAAGACATGTTTAAAGGCATGACAGAAGGTGATGTTAAAGTTGTTAACTTGGTCATTAAAGCAGACGTACAAGGTTCAGTTGAAGCTTTAATTGGTTCATTGGAAAAACTTTCGACCGATGAAGTGAAAGTGAAAGTTATTTTTTCGGGTGTCGGTGGTATTACGGAATCTGACGTTGATTTGGCGATTTCTGCGAATGCCATTATGTTCGGCTTTAATGTACGTGCTGATGCTAGTGCTAAGCGTCGTATCGAACAAGAAGGCGTAGATTTGCATTACCATAGCATCATTTATGAAGTGGTTGATGAAGTTAAGAACGCTATGTTGGGTAAACTGGAGCCAGAGTTTAAAGAGGAAATCATTGGTATCGCTGAAGTGCGTGATGTTTTCCGCTCGCCGAAGTTTGGTGCGATTGCTGGTTGTATGGTTGTCGATGGCGTCATTAAACGCAACAACCCAATTCGTGTATTGCGTGATAACGTCGTTATTTATGAAGGCGAATTAGAATCCTTACGTCGCTTCAAAGACGATGTTGCTGAAGTGCGTCAAGGCTTCGAATGTGGTGTTGGTGTCAAAAACTACAATGATGTTCGTCCAGGTGATCAAATCGAAGTTTATGAGCGTGTACAGGTTAAACGTACTCTGTAATTATTCAACAAGAATATAAGGTTACTTTTAAAAACCCCAGTGGGAAGGGGGGCTGAGGGAAGAGATGCACAAAAAATGCATATAACTTGCTGATTAAACCCCTTCCACCAGAGGAAAAAATAAACTTGGAGACTTTAAAAAATCACGAAGGGAGATTTTTTAGAGGTGTCCATAAAGTAAGGTGTTGTTGGGCGTTGTTTGCAATGCTCGTCAACACCTTTTTGTTTATGAAAGGAAATGGCTCAGATGGCTAAAGAATTTTCTCGTGCTCGACGAATCGAGCAACAAATTTTACGTGAGTTAGCGCAGCTGTTAAGGTTTGAAGCCAAAGATCAACGCTTAACTTGGGTAACGCCGGTGGATGTGCGTCTCTCACCCGACTTCTCGATTGCCAGTGTTTATGTGGGCGTACTGGGTAAGAGTGAGAGTGAAGCAGCGGATATCATGAAGGTGCTTAATCAAGCAGCGGGCTTTTTCCGCAGTGAGCTGGGTAAACGTATGATGTTACGCTTAACGCCACAATTGCGTTTTTACTTTGATTCGGTTGAAGCAGAGGCACAAAAAGTAGATGCCCTATTAAAACGTGCTGCTGATATTTCTAAAGATGTCAGCGAAGACGAAGCACCGATAGGTCAAAGCTGATTCATGGCGCAGGTAGATGGTATCCTGTTGCTGGATAAACCCAGTGGTATTAGCTCTAATAGCGCTTTGCAAAAAGTACGCTATATGCTTGACGCCAGTAAAGCCGGGCATAGCGGTACACTAGATCCGATGGCCACAGGCCTCTTGCCGATCGGGCTGGGGCAAGGAACAAAAGCCTTAGCTTATTTGTTAGACGCCCACAAGCGTTATGTCGCTACCCTGAAATTAGGTGAGAAGACGGCAACCGGCGATGCGGAAGGTGAGGTTATTGAGCGTAAATCGGTACCACATTTATCGGCATCCTTACTAGAGTCGGTTATTGCTCGATTCCGAGGCGTTTTTGCGCAAACACCGCCCATGTACTCTGCCTTGAAACAACAGGGTCGCCCTCTATACGAGTTGGCTCGTGAGGGTATTGTCGTTAAAAGAGCCGCTAGGGAAATTCATTTTTATGCCATAGAGCTATTAAGCTGGACAGAAAATAGTATTCAGCTACAAGTATGGTGTTCAAAAGGCACTTATATTCGTGTGTTAGCGGAAGATATTGGGCAAGCCTTAGGTTGTGGTGCGCATTTAACCGCTTTGCGTCGCATTGGTGTGGCAGGTTTTGATGCGATCAGCGAGGGCGATAAAGGTGAGTTTACTTGGTGCGATTGGTCGTCGGTATTAAATCAAACGCTTTCTTCTTTTTTATTGCCTGTTGATAGTGCATTAATGCATTTTGACGCTATCACTGTTACGGATGATGTGTTGCAACGTTTATCGCAAGGACAAAAGATATCAGCAAACGATTTACCAGCACCGATTGAAAACCCTAATCCTATGCGTTGTTACAGCGAATCTGGCGAGTTTTTTGCTTTAGTGAAAGCAACCCCTTACCAAGGAATCATGCTAGAGCGTTGGATGCGCTCTTGAAGTTTTGCTAACGGGTAAAGTCGCCATGATTGTATTTGTCATGGTCTTTTGCTATCGTTGAATCTCAGCCATTTAGACAAGAGGGCGTCTCTAAACATCCTACCTTGTGGCTTTTTTAGAGTAGGAAAGTTTACTTTATCTCTGGGGTAAGGGGTTTACTTGATGGGTTACATGTAATTTCCTTGTATCCCTTCCCCCTGACCCCCTTATCATCAGGTTTTTTAGAAGTCACTAAGAGTAATAAAACATGAATATGACCACCGAAGAAATGATCGGCTACTTTCGCAAAAATCTCATTTGTGAAACCTTAACTCGCCAAGAAGTAGCGACTTTACGCGAATACTTGCAAGAGATTAGCTTCAAAAAAGATGAAGTGATTGCCGAAATTGGTGAAGTGGGCGACGCACTTTATTTTGTCGTCAACGGTAAGTCGAGTTTGTATCGTGAAGAAGAAGGCGAAGCCATTAAAGTCGCTAGCTTGAAAGAAGGTACGCTGGTCGGTGAAATGTCTTTCTTTGATCGTAAACCGCGCAATGTACGTATGAAAGCTGATTCAAAGAATGTACAAATGTTGGTATTGACACGTCCCATGTATCAACGTCTCAAAATTGAGCACCCAATCATTGCCGTTAATTTATTAGAAAATGCTATTGTGAGTTTGGATTATATTATTCGCCATATGGGGGATGATATTGCAAACTTGAATCATTATTTGTACGGTACGGGTCGACACTAATCCTACTGCGCTGTCATCTAGCTTTGTTGCTTTGGTGCTCGAACTGCGTCATCTAGTGATCTACACTCCTGAATGTTCGCAAGCTCCATTACAAAATGCGGTTCTGCGCGCCTTTCACCTTGCCATTTTGCCAGCTCGTGACGGATTAGTTTTATGTAGGCGCTGTCATCTGGTGGTGTTGCTGCAAGTCGTCTCTAGTGTTAAATGTTATTGGCTTGATCGCTTAATTAGGTTATAATTAAAATTCCCTGCTATCGGTTGTGGGGAAGAGTTTTGTATAAACCGATCCTAGGAGTTTGACATGTCTTTATCTAAAGAACAAACTGCAGCGATTATTGCTGAGCACGCTATTGCTGCAAATGACACGGGTTCACCTGAAGTTCAAGTTGCCTTGATGACAGCGCGTATCCTTCAGTTGACCGATCACTTCAAAACGCACAAAAAAGATCATCATTCACGTCGTGGTCTGTTGCGTTTAGTTAGCCAACGTCGTAAGCTATTAGACTATCTGAATCGTAAAGATCATGAACGTTATAAAGCTTTGATTGCTCGTTTAGGCCTGCGTAAATAATCCTTACGCCAAGAAAAAGCCTGTCAGCAATGATGGGCTTTTTTTTCACCCCGAATTTTTCGACATTGCAAAAGGCAGTTTTCCGTGTTTAATAAAAAAAACATTTCTTTTCCCTATGGTCAACATACAGTTACGTTAGAAACGGGTGAAATTGCTCGTCAAGCTGACGGTGCTGTTATGGTTAAAATGGGCGATACTCAGTTACTTGTCACTGTTGTTGCGGCAAAAAAAGTAGCGCCTGGTCAAGATTTTTTCCCGCTGACGGTACATTATCAGGAAAAGGCTTTTGCAGCCGGTAAAATTCCAGGCGGTTACAATAAACGCGAAGGTAAGTTGTCTGAAGCGGAAACCTTGATTTCTCGCTTGATTGATCGTCCTATTCGTCCTTTGTTCCCCGAAGGCTTTTTCAATGAAGTGCAAATTATTGCCACTTTGTTAGCCTTAGATCCGGAAATTTCGGCGGATATCCCTGCTATGATTGGTTCCTCTGCTGCATTAGCATTGTCAGGCGTGCCTTTTGATGGTCCTTTGGGGGCAGCTCGCGTTGGTTATGTGAATGGCGAATATGTTTTGAACCCCTCTCGTGAACAAATGAAAGAGAGCGATTTGGATCTCGTGGTTGCAGGTACATCGCAAGCGGTGCTGATGGTTGAATCTGAAGCCAACGAACTGTCGGAAGAGACCATGTTGGGGGCGGTGGTGTTTGGTCACCATCAAATGCAAGCTGCGATCGGGGCTATCACGAGCTTTGCTGCTGATGCAGGAAAAGCGCCTTGGGACTGGACGCCGCCGGTTGAAAACACTGAATTAAAAAATGCGTTGCAGGCCCTAGTTGGTGAGCGTTTAGGTGATGCTTACCGCATTACTGAAAAACAAGTGCGTTACAGCACCCTTGGTGCTTTGCGAGACGAAGCAATTGCTGTTTTAAGTGGCGGCGATGAGCCCGCGTTTAGTCAGTCAGA
>JACXUY010000030.1 GCA_014763665.1 Gammaproteobacteria bacterium | reverse complement strand
AACCTGTAGGGATGGGGGCTCTGGGGGAAGGGTTGTATTTCAGTAACATATAACCAATTGATTCAACACACTTCCACCAGCTAAAAAATAAACTAGGGACGCTAAAAACTGAGAACAGGAAGCTTTTTAGCGATTCCCTCATGCCGGCAATTCCTGACGAATCGCCAATCCTAACCCAGCCGCCAAACTCACAAAGCCTGGAAAAGAGGTATTGACGTTAGCACAGTCATCAATCACCACTGCTCCTGAGTTGACTTTCAAAGCAGCAATAGCGCTTGCCATGGCAATACGGTGATCGCCATGGCTTTGAATAGGTGATGTTGGCGCTGTTAACTGACCACCTTCAATAATACAGCCATCTTCGGTGGGGGTTGCTGAAATGCCCATTTGTTGCAGAGCTGTTGCCATAACCGCAATACGATCCGACTCTTTAACGCGCAATTCTTCGGCACCAGTGAGTACCGTTGTCCCTGAAGCACAAGCCGCAGCGACAAACAATACCGGAAACTCATCAATCGCTAAAGGAACCAGGCTTTCTGGAATCGCAATCCCTTTCAACTGTGCTGAACGCACGCGAATGTCAGCAACCGGTTCACCTCCGACCTCTTTTTCGTTGCTCAAACTAATATCGGCACCCATTAAGCGCAAAATATCAATCACACCGGTTCGTGTTGGGTTGATGCCAACATGCTGAAGCACGACATCAGAGTTAGGAGCGATGCTTGCAGCGACCATAAAAAACGCAGCAGAAGAAATATCCGCTGGCACATCAATATCTGTCGCAGTTAGTTCACCGCCACCGACTAAACTCATGCGGTTGCCTTCGGTTTTAACGTCATAACCAAAACCCCGCAACATGCGCTCGGTATGGTCTCGCGTTGGCGCAGGCTCAGTCACCGACGTTTCCCCCTCGGCATAAAGCCCCGCCAACAACACACACGACTTAACTTGAGCCGATGCCATTGGTAAATCATAATGAATGCCCTTGAGCGGTGAACCGCCATGGATCACTAATGGCGGAAAGCCTTTTTCACCTTGGCTATCAACACGAGCACCCATTAAAGCTAGGGGATTAGTCACACGTTTCATCGGACGTTTAGACAAAGAAGCATCACCGATTAACGTCGAATCAAAAGCTTGACCTGCTAAAATGCCTGACATCAGGCGCATTGCTGTGCCCGAGTTACCCATATCCAGCGGTGCCTTAGGCGCCTTCAAGCCACGTAAGCCAACGCCTTCAATGGTCACTTTACCTTGATCGGGTCCTTCAATCGTCACACCCATCGCTTTAAACGCCTTGAGCGTATTTAAGCTATCTTCACCTTCAAGGAAACCGGTTACGCGTGTTGTGCCTTTCGCTAATGCACCCAGCATGATACTACGGTGTGAAATCGACTTATCACCCGCAACGCGCGCCGTTCCTTGTAAAGAACCACCCGCTTGAACAATGTAACGAATATTAGGACCGTGACTCATAAAAGACTAAAACTCATTAATAAATTCAAAAAAAGGAAGCTCTGAATAATGCGCTTCGCTTCTCATTCAGACTTCCCATTATCATTGTTTGTTTGGTTGGTGGAAGGACATTCAATCAAGTGGTTAGCTGTTACTAAAATGCAGTCCTTCCCCTACACTTTAGTGCACCGCAAGGTGCCACCCACATCCCTTTTGTATTTTTCAGAGATTCCAAAATTATTCATCATTTTATCACAAAGCAGCTGGCTTAGGCTTTTTCGGTTTTTTTGGCTTTTTCACTTTATCCGTCAGTAGCGTAACGGGAATAGGCCGTGTTGGTGTTAACACCAAAGCACGAATATGGTTAGACTTAGGCTTAAAACCACCAGCTAAGCGCTGCAGTAATGGCAGGGTAAAACTGGCTGTTTTGCCTGTACTTGCGCAGCAGCCATAGCATCCTTGCCTGTGAGTAAAGCAGGTATGGCTTGTTGTTGAATCGGTGAAGGTGTGGTATAATTTTTCGCTCACATCACGCAATAACGCATCGTGAAGGTCGAGTTCGACAAAGGTCATGCAAGAGTATCCAAGTAATGGCAAAAACAGGCTGCGCACTCAATAAAAAAGGTGCTACTTAAAGCACCTCAAGTCTCAATAAAGAATTGGGTTAAGCTAATTTGTGACGCTTGGTGGCATCTCGATGTTCGTAACCAGCCTTGTTAGCACCATCACGGTAGGTTTCATCTAAAAAGGCGCGTTCTTCCATCAATCCGCCCTCTTCAACCTCTTTCCACCAGTGCTTATTCGCACCGCTGGTACGACCATCATCGAAACGATAGCCACGTGCTTTCAAAATATCTTTTACTTCAATGGGCGCACCAAAAGCGCGTACCAACACGGTACGACTGGCCGATTTTGTCAGTAGCCCTTTTAACAGGTCTGGCTGTAAATAAAATAACCAAGCCATGGCAAAACAATCGGTTAAGGCACGGTGACCATCATAAAAGTAACCATTGCGGTAGAGTAAATATTCTAATTTACCTGACTCAAAGCCAACATCGCGCCAAGGCATTTCGAAGAAAGAACAAGCCCAAGCTTTGTCTGCCAATTGGGCAAAGCGACGATCAAAGAAGGCACGATCGAAGCCCGCGTTATGGGCAACCACTAAACTTGCTGGCGACATCCAATTAGCGATGTAGGCATCATCAAAGGCTTTACCTTCGACATCCGCTTGACTAATACCGTGAATAGCCTCGCTTTCGGGAGAAATAGGCACACCACAATCTTCTAGCTCTGAAAATTTATCGGCAATCATTACTAGCTTAGCGGTGGTTGGATTGTAACGAACCGCCAACATGCCCAATTCAACAATACCATCTTTCAGCTTATCAACACCGGTTGTTTCAGTATCAAGCAGAATAAGATACTGGTCTTCATCACTCGGATCACTTAACAGAATCGGTAACTCTGTATTCTCATCCCAAGGCAAATGTTCTAATAAACGGAAGCGCTGTGGTTCAGCTTGAATTTCGTCACAACGTTCTAAGGGGAATGATTGCTTCATGATTGGCATGAGAAAAGGCGCTCCTAAAATGGCATTATAGGGTCTTCTCTAAAAACTTCACTTAGTGAAGCCTTTAGAGAGCCCAAGTTTATTTTTTTCTGGTGAAAGGGATTAAATCATGAAGTAACCTGTAAATGAGTGCATCCCTTCCCCCAGACTTTTGTATTTTTAAGATATTGCTTAATCTGTACGAACTTTTCATTATACAGAACTTCACCTGAAAATAGCTGATTTTCCAGTTCAACCAAACTCTGATAAATCGGTAATGGCAATGCTTGATGTGCAAGGGGAATATCAGGCGTCAACTGCCACATCTGCACCATTAAGTGGTAAAGCTGGGCGGAATCGGCACAGCGTTCAATTGCTTGCCGATAGTGGCGACGATTGAGCCAACAACGACTCCACTGTATGAACAAATAACTGAACAACAAGAAGACAAGCAGTAAAAATACCTGCACACTGTGCCATAACCATAAGGGTATCGCCCAGCCTGAGTGCGCTGGTAACTGAAGATGCGTCACTTGCCAAGTACGCGGATTAAATACCCAAATGTCTTGTGCATCCACTTGCCAAAATCCCGCTTGGCTGATGCGCCAAGGTTGCCAAATTATCCAGTCACTCAACCATCCTTCTTCCTGCCATGCAGAATCACCGCTTTGTAACCAAGGGCTGAGTGGCTCAATTCCCTGTCCCAGCAAACCATTCAGCCATAAGCTATTTGGCAAGTGATTCACTAAACGAAACTGCACTTGACGCTGAATCACCTCATCCACCAAGAGGATGCTAGGTAAGTTCACACGTGTTTGCACATTAACCAACTCACCGACAATAGCCTGTTCTGGCACATAAACTGGTAGAGGCGAAACTTTAATCGACCAGCTGGGCAAGGTTTGTGTTTGACGCGACATGGACTCGCCCACCCATTGCAGGCGTAAGTTAGGTAGTGCATTAACCCCGACTTGTTTGGCAAAGACTAATAGCTGCCATTGAGCCACTGTTTTTCCATCTAACTCTGATAACCGTGGTTGATGACTCACAATAGGCTGTAACCATGCATTATCGGCCTGACTCGCTACCGATAGACTGGGTAAGGAAGATGATGCATTAGCGGTCGTTAATTGCACATGAATGACCAAGGCTTGTTGTTGAAACACCTGCCGAGAAGCTACCCAAGCTTTAACTTGATAGTCGTTTTTAGCCAAATGCATCGTCTGGTCGAGCAAGACACGCTCAACAGCCACTTCCTCTGCCGTTGCCGCCCATAATGGTGGCATCGACAAAGCGGTCAAAATCAGTAATATGAGGCGCATCACCAAGGATCGACTCCCTCAATGGGTTGTGGTTTATCTTGTACCACAGCAAACCCCGACTCTAGACTAAATAAGCGTTGGTAAAATAAGCGCTTTTCTTGCTGCAGTTGGCGCATTTCACCCGCTAATACCCAGTCTTGTCGAGCTTGTTGAGCTGCTGCTAATGGTGGCGCTGTTTGCATTGTGTCGTTTGTTTTGCCGCTAGGCACTTTAGACTGGTTCGATTGCGTGTTAGCAGACTTGAGCACATCTTTGGTTTCCCAAGCCAATTGCGCTTCATCCCAATCGGAAATGCTGCCCTCGAACCGATCACCCGCCTTATCGGGTGTTTGGCTGCGATTAGGCGCTTTGGGTAACTGACGAATCACATAAGCCAATCGTGCTTCAACTTCGGGTTGATTAGGCTGATGCGCTAAAGCACCACGCAAGGTTTGACCTGCATCAAACCAGTGTTGCTGGGCAATCATCACTTCTGCCAATAAAACCAAGGCTTTCGATTGTTCTGTAGAGGCATAAGCTTGTTTAAACGCCTGTAGTGCCTGATCCGTCGCTTGCGTGTAGCGTTTTTCTGCCAAGGCCTGTTGCGCTTGTAACAGACTTTGTTCTACGCTAGATTCAGTCGCTGCCCATGCGGACGCTTGCACACCACTGATGAACATAAAGCTAGCAGAAAGCAATAACATACTCGACGTCGTTGAAGCGCGAGAAATCGGCCAGCGCGCAAAACTCATCCAAAGCAATAACGCCAGCCCAATTAACCAAGGACTCAAATCAATGCCTGAGCCCACCGCTTTTGCATCCACTGGCTGTTGACTGCGCCACGCTTGCAACCAGCCTAACCATGCGCTGGATTGTTCAACGCTCAAACCTTGATATTCCCAGCCTGTTTGTTGCGCTAATTGACGAAGAGCAGAGGCCTGTAAGGGCCAGTCACCTGATTCACTACCGACCCCCAACACCAATCCCGCTGTATTGACCGGTTCTAATTGAGACAAATCGGCTGTTGCCAAATCGCCACCGTCGGTAAACAAAGCGATTGCTATCGGCTGATGCAGGCTTTGACGCAAGGTATCCAAGGTTGGTAAGAGCAAGCTCCCTTGCAAGGGCAACATATCGGTTGCCAATAAAGACACACCCGATAACCACAAGGCTTTGTCCGAAGTCATCGGAACTAACCAATGATGACTACCCGAAAACACCAGCAAGCCCGCTTGATCGCCCGGCTGCCACTGACTGGCAGCCGCCTCTAATGCCCAACGCACCTGCTGCAATCGATTCGGTGCCACATCGGTTGCCGACATCGAAGTCGAAACATCCACCACCGCTAGCCAACGCATGGGCTGATGCTGTGCTTGCGCCTGTTTCGATAACCACATGGGCTGCGACAAAGCCAAGACCATCAACGACCACAGAGCAAACCAACGCCACGGCAGTTCTTTCCAATGCCAGCGCGCTAGCAACATCCAAGGCTGCAATTCTGGCACACACAAATGATCCGTTGCGCGTTGCGCTAGCCACCAACGAACAGCCAGCAACGCAACAGGAAGCAGCCACAATAACAACCATGCGGGAGAAATGAAAGACACATTAAACCACAGCATCACGCATCTCCCGCCACCACATCAATAACGCCGACAGTAACGCCAATAGCAAAAAAAACGATGACAAAGCTTGACTGTCCTCTGCTGTTGTATCGGTTTCAGTCGCTTCACTAGCGACGGTTTGCGTCAGTTGCGCCAGCAACTGAGAAACTGCAGCCGCATCTTCAACCTTAACCACCTGTGCACCATAATCTGATAAAGCTTCGGCCAGTGCCGCCTGTCGTGGCATGTAAAGCAAGCCTGATGCAGAAGATTCAATTGCTTCATCACTCCCCAATAATAAGACGCTAACCCGAATGGAATGACGCCTTAACCATGCCATAACCTCATCTAGCTGACCACGCGTTGCCGTATGCGCACCATCGGTAATCAGTAACAACCAAGGGTTAACCGCACTTTGCTCCACGAGTTGCCAACCAGCAAACTGCACAGCTTCCAGCAAAGCTGCATCTTCACGACCGGCAAAAGCGGCATCTAAACGTGACACCATCGAGCTCATTTGATGCCTATCTTGGGTGGGTGATAACACCGGATAAACGGCATCGGCAAACACCACCAATCCCGTTCTGGCTTGATCGTGGCGCAAGGCTGTTAATTGAGAGACAAACCCTTGCAACTGTTGCAAACGCGTTTTGCCGTCCGCTTCTTGTAACAATAAACTCACCGAGGTTTCAACGACCAACATACCACTGGCTTGTGTCAATGGCTGAGTTTGAATCTTACCCGGCGTTTGCCATGCCGGTTGCGCCAAGGCCAGCACCAGCCACACAGCCGTTAGTCCCCACCAATGACGTTGAGCAGCAGATGAACCGCTTAATGCTGTTTTGGTTAACCAACGATCTATAAAGGCATGACGTAGTTGTACTGTCGGCAAGGTCTGCGCACGAAAATGCGCAAACCACCAACCTATTACAACCAACGGCAATAACCATAAGGCTTGCGGCAACAACCAAACCCATTGACCACTCATCGTCACGACCAATCCTGTTGCTGGGCTAGCTCACTCAGGGCAGCATCGGCCCATAAGGGAAAATAGCCAATGGATAGTGTGCTGCACCATTGTTGAATACGCTGTAAAAACTGCGTCATTTGCTGTTGATATTGGGCGCGTTGGGTTTCCGTCAAGGCAACAGCCGCTTCTCCCCATAATGCCGAAGTGACCTTAGGTAGCTGAACTTCTTGTTTGTCCAAAACCTGAACTAACAGCACCTTGCCGCGCAAGTTCGCCTCAATGAGCTGTGCTTCTAGCACTTCATCCCAATCAATAAAGTCGGAAATGATGATACAGAGTTGATCTTGATGATCGGCCAAAGCCTCAGATAAAGGCAGAGCAGGTTTGAGCGTGTTGCTACTCAGTCCAGTGACAATCGGTAACCAAGCTTCTGCCCAGGTATGCCAACGTGATTGGCCACGTAATACTGGTAACTGTAGCGTTTCATGCGCCCATACCTGCGTATCAATTAATACCGAAGAGTAAAGTTGTTGCGCTAGACGAAAGGCGGCACGCACCATCTGCTCCGCCTTTAAGCGGATAGTCGAACCTTGCCAGCTACTCGCTCGTAAATCGACCAGCATTTTGAGTCTTAATTCAGTGGGTTTAGGCTGATATTTAACGTAAACTTGATCTGAACGTGCTGTTAAACGCCAATTGATATGACGCACAGAATCACCGGGACGATAGAGCCGACTTTCTTCAACATCCACGCCAGGTTCTAACCACTTACCGCCAGTGTTACCATGACGCAATCCCTCACCTTCACCCAGCAGGCTTAACGCCAGTGGTGGCAATTCAGCACACTCCGCCAATAAAGCAGGTAGCCAGTTGTTAGTGGGCCAATTTGACACTATCCAACACTCGGTTTACCCAAGCATCAACGCTGAGTTGTTGTGCACGGGCTTTAGCCGATAAATGCAAGCGATGACGCAAGACATCGGGCAATAAATTTACAACATCATCGGGTGTGACATAATCGCGTCCATGCAAAAAAGCACGCGCGCACACAGCTTGCGCTAAAGCGAGCGTCGCACGTGGGCTGGCCGGTACTAATACCGTATCGCGCAAGCTCTCATGCACTTGTTCAGGCGCACGCGTGGCACTAATTAAGGCCACCAAATAGCGCTGAATCGACACATCCATGTGCAATCGCTCAACGCCCGCTCGTGCTTGCTGTAAATCAGCCAAGCTAAGCGTCGAAGGCGGTAAAGGCTGAGATAAAACCCCAGAACGTGCTCGCTGTAAAATCACTAGCTCTTGTTCTTGACTGGGAAAGTCGAGCGCCACGTGCAACATAAAACGATCCATTTGCGCCTCCGGCAAAGGATAAGTGCCACTGTGTTCAAGCGGATTTTGCGTCGCCACAACAAAAAATAACGGATCTAAGGCATAGGTTTGTCCACCCACCGAAACCTGCCCTTCTGCCATGGCTTCCAATAAAGCCGACTGAACCTTAGGTGGCGCACGGTTGATTTCATCGGCTAGCGTCAGCTGATGAAATAAAGGTCCCGGTACAAAACGCATCATGCCCGTATCCTTGTCTAACACCTCAGAACCGGTGATATCCGAGGGCATTAAATCTGGCGTAAACTGAATGCGGACAAAATCCAAATTCACCGCTTGCGATAACACTTTCACTGCAGTCGTTTTCGCCAAGCCAGGCGCACCTTCCAGCAACACATGACCCCGCCCAAGCAAGCCAATGAGCAGACGCTCTAACAAGCGCTCTTGCCCCACAATGACCGAACTTAACCGCTGCTGTAAGGGTTGCCACACGGTGGAATAAGACATAGCCTAAGCTTCCTCGCTAAATTGATGAGCGAATCATAACATAAGCAACATAATAGCAATAATATTCAAATATTAAGTTGAATAGAGATTAGTTGCCTTGCAAAGGCGCTTCATCACATTTTGAAGGATGCGTAACAATCTGAGATGCCAGCAGCCCCGCCAGCAGAATCATCGCTGACGAGGTCGCTAGGCAAGCTTCTAAACCAGCCACTTGATAGACATAACCCGACAACAGGGTTCCCACCAAACGCCCGCCCGCATTCGCCATGTAATAAAATCCGACCTGTTTAGACGTACCATCAGCGTCGGCATAAGCGACAATTAAGTAAGAGTGTACCGCTGAATTTAAGGCAAACAGCACACCGAAAATGACTAAACCGACCAGCACGATCAGCTGCGGCTCTTTGGATAGCGTCAAGGCCATCGTTAAGGGCACTGCTGCCAAAATTAGTGCCAACATCAACGCTGTCTTAGCCGTAGGATTATGACGACGACCAATCCATTGCGGCGTGGTCGCTTGCACCAACCCATAACCGATGATCCACAATGCCATAAAAGCACCGATTTCACTATGTGACCAGCCTAACACACTGGCCGCGAAAACGGGCAAAGCGACGACAAACCACACATCCCGTGCACCAAATAAAAAGAAACGCGCTGCCGAAAGCCAATTCACCGCCGATGAATGCGAAAACATCTGAGCGAACTTCGGCTTATGACTTGCCTTACCCAGTGAAGCATCGAGTTGCCATAAAGACACTAATAAAGCTAAGGATATCAGGCCAATCATGTACCACATAGCATCGGTGAAACCGACCCACTCCAACAGCACCGCACCCAGAAAAAAACCCACGCCTTTCAGCGCATTTTTAGAGCCAGTCAGCACAGCAACCCAGCGATAAAGCGCGCCCGTCGCATCGGAAGTTAAGGCTTTCACCGAGCTTTTCGCACTCATTTTATTTAGGTCTTTGGCGATTCCTGATAAGGACTGCGCAACCATGACATAAAGAACACCCAACCAAGCTTCAGGCACCGTCAACATCAGTAAGGCGATGATTTGAATGGCTAAGCCAAGATTCATGGTGACATGCAAACCTGCTCTTGCGCCCAACCACCCACCCAATAAGTTGGTCACTATGCCAAAAAATTCATAAAACAAAAACAGCAAAGCCAGTGCTAAGGGCGAATAGCCCAACTGATAAAAATATAACAGTACCAGCATACGCAAGGCACCATCAGTCAGGGTAAATGCCCAGTAATTGGCAGTGACTAGCGCATATTGTTGTTTGGCATTCATAACCTAAAAGCTCTTTTTAATCACTTAAACTCAGGCTAAGGCTTGATTCGCGCGTCCGACTTTCATCGTCAGTTCCATCATACGCTGCATATAACCGACTTCGTTGTCATACCAAGCCAAGACTTTAACCTGTGACCCGTTAATCACACGCGTTGATAAGGCATCAATCACCGATGAACAGGTTTCACCTTCGTAATCGACTGATACCAAGGGCAGTTCTTCGTATCCCAAAATGTCTTTTAGATAAGTTTCAGAGGCTTCCTTAAACAAGCGATTCACTTCTTCTACCGAAGTTGGGCGTTGCATTTCCATCACCAAGTCGGTTAACGAAGCGTTCATAAAGGGAACACGCACGGCAATACCGTCTAAACGACCATTCAACTCAGGAAAAATACTGCCAATGGCTGAAGCTGAACCCGTCGAGGTCGGGATCAGCGATTCAAAAGAAGATCGTGCCCGTCGCCAATCCTTATGACCATGATCGACCACCTTTTGCGTATTGGTGCGGTCGTGCATAGTGGTGATGGAACCATGCGCAATGCCAATTTGCTCATGTAACACCTTAATCACTGGCGCAATGCAGTTGGTGGTGCAAGAAGCAGCGGTGATCAGCGTGTCTTCGCCAGCGACAAAAATATCATCATTAATGCCCATAACGATATTTTTTACCCCTTCTTTGAAAGGCGCGGCCACAATCACTTGCTTCACGCCCTGATCAAAATAAGGCTGAACCTGTTCGCGTGTGCGAAACTTACCCGTACATTCCAATACCACATCGACATTCAACGCACCCCAATCAAAATCAGACAATGCTTTATGTGACGAATAGCCGATACGCTGATTACCAATGATCATGGCATCATCTTCAGCGCTCGCTTTGTGCTGCCAACGACCATGCGCCGAATCAAAGTTTAACAAATGCGCCGAACCAGCGGCATCGGTGGCAATCTCGTTAATATGAACAAACTCAATCCCTTCCCAGCCAAATGCCTGACGCAAGCCCAAACGCCCCATACGACCAAAACCATTAATCGCGACACGAACCATCATGTAATTCCTTTTAACCCATTGTTATTACAAAAAAACAAAGCCCCAATAATGGGGCTAAAACTTAATTACCTTGCTCGTAAAACAAGAAAGTGGTGTTTACATTTCGCGGATTCCAGCTGTCGTAGTGCTTTAAATGTTTAAATTGAGCCAAGTCTTTTGCTTTAGCCGATACCTCATCAATACTGTCCATATCTAACGCCGCTTTACCTACAACGTCATTCAAGTAATCCAGGTAGTCCGCTGTTTCCTTTTTCGCCATCGCCATATCAGCAACACGACCATGACCTGGTACCACTTTTGCCGTTGGATAGGCTTTCATCAGCTCATGCACAGCGGAGCGCCAAGTTTTGGGATTAGACCACCCCGGATGAATACCAATCATACGATCTAAATAGACATGGTCACCCGTAAACACCACATTCGCCTTAGGGACATAAACCGTCACATCACCCGGAAAATGAGCATCCGCAAAGTAGCGCACTTTTACTTCGCTAGCACCAATGGTCAGACTATGAATATCAGCCGCAATAGGCTTAGCTGCTGTCACTGCCTCTGTGCCTTTCATTTGATCACCCAAGGTTTTCGTCAAAGATTCAATTTGACCCTTAGCCAACTTTTTCTGCGTATCTACCGTGCGTTGTAGCGCGATAATTTCTGCACCCTTGCCAGCAAAGTAGCCATTACCCAACCAACGATGGTCTTGGCTACCGGTGTTAATCACCGCTACGATGGGTTGTTTCGTCACTTGAGCAGCCGCTTTTTCCAACTGTTTGGCTGCTGTGTAGGAAGCACCCGCATCAATCAAAATCGCACCTTTATCCGTCACAATCAAACCATGATTCGAATTTAAGCCAAAGTTGTCAAGGGTACGATCATCGGTCGGCCCCACAAAGGCATAGACATTGTCCGCCACTTTATCAAATTTCACGTTGATCGGTGCAGCGAACACCGAACTGCTCAATAGACCCGCCATCGCGGTTAGTAACCAAAGAGGCTTCATATTATTCTCCGAGTAAAAAAACAAAAAAATGGCTGGGCATCACATCAAACTAAACTTAACAACACGACTTTTTAAAGCCGAGTTTTTCAAATAGAGTTTTAGCAGGACAAAAGCCTGTAAAAGCAAACTGAATCAAGTTCAGTCCCACAAAAGCCGGTAGCCACAACCAAGAAAGTGACAAGATATCCACTTGACCCGTGACGTGCGCCAACACAAAACCGAGCAAAATCATCGACCCAGCCAAAAGGTTAATTAACGCCCCTACTCCCATGCCATTTTTGGCACCGACATCGGTGCTACAAGTCTCCGAACTACAGCAGCTTGCCGCTTTAGGTGCTTCAGTGGTTGTGGGTGAACAACTTCCACCAGAACAGCAGCCACCTGCTTTTTCGCTACTTTCTGAAAACCAACCCCGTACCTTGCTGGTAGATGGCACACCGCCGCTATGTACGACATTACCATCAATGACCACCGCTGGAGTGCTTGCCACACCATATTGCATAATATCTTCGACAGATTCGACTTTAAGCAACCGAACCGACACACCCAAATCTTTAGCGGTGCGCTCAATCAATGCGTAGGTGTTTTTGCAATTGGCACAGCCTGTACCCAATACTTTTATTTCCATCATTTTTTCCTTAGTTATAAAACCGAATTAAATACATAGCCGACCAGCAAAATACCGCTCGACACCACACCAATAAAAACAGCCATTAATTTGGGTCTCAAAACCTTACGCAGAATAATCATCTCAGGTAAGGACAAGGCAATGGTGGCCATCATGAACGCCAACACCGTTCCCAAGGCTGCACCTTTTGCCATCAGAGCATCAACAATCGGAATTACACCAGCTGCATTGGCATACAAAGGGACACCAACCAACACAGCTAAGGGTACTGACCACCAGTCTGAACCTAAATAAGGCGCCATCGCATCAGCGGGTACATAGCCATGAATGGCTGCACCAATGGCAATACCCATGACCACATAAAGCCAGACTTTACCCACAATTTCTTTAACGGTTGCGATACCTTTGTCGATACGCTCAGAAAACACCAATTTCGTTTGAGTTAGCTGTGTTTCCAACTTGCGTAAGTTTTGTACCCAGTCTTCTAATCCCGATTCCATATTCAGCTTGCCAATGATGAACCCCGCAATCATGGCAATAAGCAACCCCATAACCAAGTAGAGTGCGGCAATTTCCCAACCAAATAAGCCAAACAGCAGTACCAAGGCAATCTCATTCACCATAGGGGCCGCAATCAGAAAAGAGAAAGTTACCCCTAAAGGCACGCCTGCTTGTAAAAACCCTACAAACAAAGTAACCGCCGAACAGGAGCAAAAAGGAGTGACAATACCGAGCAAGCTGGCCATCGCATTACCAACCCCTTCGTGCCTTCCCGACAAGAGTGCACGTGTTTTTTCGGGGGTGAAATAGGAATTGACTATCCCCATGACAAAGGTAATGGCTAACAACAGCATCAAAATTTTTGGCACATCGTAAAAAAAGAAAGACAAGGCTGCGAACAAGTGTGTTTCTGGCGCTATGCCCATAGCACTAACCAACAGAATCGACCAAGACGACAATTGTGCGTAGATCAACCACCAGAGTGTTGCCAAAACAGACAATGAAAACCAAGGATAACTTTTTAGCCAGCGGAGGAACATTCACCAGCTCCTAATTCAGTCGTTGGGCAACCCGAGCCACCACAACAGTTTTCTGTTAAATACACCAACAATTCGTTTAACGCTGAACGATGCGGCGAGTAATACATAAACCGACCTTCATGACGCGCTTGCACCAACCCTGCCTGTGTCAGTGCTTTTAAGTGGAATGATAGGGTTGAGCTGGGCATCGCCAAGGCTGTCGCTAAATCACCTGCTGACATTTCGGTCATCGATTGCACGAGATAGCGAAACAAGGCCAAACGCCCTTCGTGAGCCATCGCTGACAAGGCCTGTACAGCTTGTTGATGTTGCATTAACCCATTCCATTATTCCAAATTAGTAGAAATGTTAGCATAACTCAGTTAGACTATTCAAACAGTAAATGAAAAAAATGAAAACTCATCATGTTAACGGGCAACACCATTGTAATTTGCAATGATTAAACACACACTTATTGCAATACAGACACCACTGAGAACAACAATATCAATAAGTTAGTCATGGCACAAGACCTGCTATGTTTTGATGGGAATTTTTTCCCAAGTTGTGAGCGTACCGATTTATCTTTATCCTCCTGATAAATCGGTTGGTTTTGCTGTGCCCTTAAACAAGGCACAGAGTTTTTATAATACGATGTAAGGGTTATGACACGACTAAGCATGACGCGCAGAAAACTTCTGACAGCATTACTCGCCACTAGCACGTTAGCATCAGCGCGGACGTCGTCACAGCAAGCATTCAAAATGCCACTATTGGTCCATCCTTTTGATAACCCAAGAAGACTATTTGCACGCTTTCATCCGTTTGCCCGCTGGTTATCCAATGATACCCATGACGTTCAATTAAGCTTATTAGCCAGTTATCAAGAACAGCTAGACCGCATTACCTGCAAAAAACACCCCAATCTTGCTTATTTAGGGCCTACTACTTTTTATTTAGCTCAACAAGTCAATCCCAATATTCAACCACTAGCGATGGAAACGATTAACAATAAAACACATTTTCGCGCCTTATTACTCACTAAGGCACGGGAAGGCGAGACGAATAGCGTGTTCAACCTAATTGGAAAAAAATTGGCTACTGGCGATGAGCTATCGCTTGGAAGCACCCTTTATCCATTATATTTACTGAAACAACTCGGCATTACAACTGCACAGCTAGCTCAGATCGAAGGATACAAAAATCACGACCAAATTTTACAAGCCTTGCTACACGATCAGGTTGATTACGGCAGCGTGAGAGAAGACATTGCAAACACTTATCTAGGCAGGGGATTAAGTGTTGTACACCAATCACCACCTTTACCCCCTCATATTTTGGTTGCCTCAGAAAAAGTACCAAAAGCGTTATGTGAATCTTTGATTGCTCTGTTGACCGATCCGCTTAATCAGTCTGCTTTCGTCTCTTTAGGTACACAACGTGGTTTTACCCACTATGAAACATCGGCTTACGAATTCATGCCACAACTATTTTCAACACTCAGCGAAATTCCATCATGAGCTTAAAAAAGCCCAGCTCACTCGCCAACCAACTCACTTATTACCTACTTAAAGTCTGGCTTGGCTTCACTTTCGTCTTTGGTCTAATCATTTTAACCAGCGTACATCAACTACATGAGAAACTTATTGAAAGTCAATTAGAAGCGAGTTTTGCCAATGTCAGCGCCACCTTAATTGACCCCATTTTACTCAAAGAGTATGGTCGAATTGAACGTCATTTGGAAAACCTAGTGAGTGAAAAGCAACTGAGCTATATTGCACTCTTCTTTCCCGAAGACAGCGCGGCGATGATTATGGGGAGATTAGATAACGATAGCCCGCTACTCACCCACAATATTACCTTAGACGACGAACACCTCGCCACGCTCAGCATACAGGCAGAACACCCTTTGAAAATGCCTTACGCTTTAGCATTTTGGCTAATGATTAGCATTGTGCTATTCACCATCATGAGTTTTATGGGATTAAAAAAACGACTCGTCAGCGATTTTGTAAAGCCGATTGAACAACTAACGGAACAAACACTTAATAATCAAATGCCCTCAGTTGAAGCCTACCCGAGCTTAGAAGTTGCTAATTTAGCGACTCTGTTAACGCTTTTACTGAAAGATCGCCAAAATGCCATTGAAAACATTCAAAACCTAGCGCAACAACAAAACGAAACCATGGGCAAACTCTGCGCCGACAATCGACTGGCAACCATTGGTCAGTTAACCGCTGAAGTCGCGCATGAGCTTAACACTCCCTTATCCAATATTTTGGTTTACAGTCAGTGGTTGCAAACCAATCCACATGAATCGGAACAGGCGTTGAAAACGATAGAAGAACAAGCACGTAAAGCGGGACAAATTGTACAGCGTATTTTGGTTCAAACACGCGTACCCGTGATCGAAAATCAACGCATTAACTTATCTCAAGTCTGCCACGACTTTGTAAAACTGATGCAACCCATTGCACAACGAAAACAATCGAAACTGATGATTAAAAGTCCTAAGCAGCCCATTTGGGTCAAGGCTAACGCCACGGCAATCGAACAGATACTGCTCAACTTGACGAACAACAGTCTCTACGCAAACGCCTCGCTTATTGAACTAACCCTGATCGACGCTCAAGGTACCAGATTAACCGTTTGTGATAATGGTTCGGGCATTAGCGAGACCATGCAACAACAATTATTTAACGCTTTTTCTACCGACAAACCAGCGGGTCAAGGCACAGGGCTAGGACTCTTTATTTGTCGTAAACTGGCACAAAATATGAATGCTGAACTTAATTATCTACCCAGTAAGCAAGGGTGTTGTTTCCAACTAAGTTTTACTACCCAAGCAAATACGAGCTGTGAATCATGAGACCCTATCTACTCATTATTGAAGATGACCCCATTCATGCCGATTTATTGGCCAAAATCAGCCAAGAATCAGGTTTTCAAACCAAACAGTGCTACACACTGGCTTGTGCCGAACAGCAAGTAAATCATGTAGACGCTATTGTTATGGATTTACGGCTACCCGATGGTGAAAGCATCGACTTATTACGTGAATTACGCCAAGAGCATCCCAATTTACCTGTTTTACTGATTACAGGTTACGCCAATGCTGAAAATACACGAGAGGCTTTTCATTTGGGTGTACAGGATGTGTTGTTGAAACCGCTTGAGCTAGCTTTTACCAAATTAGCCATTGCGCGCTTAAAGCAAGACCTACAACAAAAATTTCATCTTGAGCAATTGAACGCACAGCTTAACCAACAGGCGCTGGAGACACAGTTTGTATGTACTTCAGATAACGCACTGATGCAACAAACCTTGCAGCTAGCCATGCGCGTCAGCCAAACCGACTTACCGATTTTGCTCAATGGTGAATCGGGCGTTGGTAAAAGCTTATTAGCTAACCATATTCATCAAAACAGTTCACGTAAACAAGCCCCCTTTTTTACCATCAATTGTGCTGCGCTACCCAGTAACACCTTAGAAGCGGAATTATTTGGTTACGAAAAAGGCGCTTTTACTGGCGCAGTTCAACGAAAATTGGGACTGCTTGAATTAGCGCAGGGCGGAACCCTATTTTTAGATGAAATCAACAGTGCTAGTTATGAAACGCAAACACGATTACTTCAATTTATTCAAGAAAAAACCTGTTTAAGACTGGGTGGCACGCAAACGATTAACATCGACACCCGCTTAATTTTTGCTGCCAACAAACCCCTAGAACAGGCTGTACAATCGGGATATTTTAGAGAGGATTTGTTTTTCCGCATCAATACGTTTCCCATTACCATTCCACCCTTGCGTCAACGCAAAGAAGACATTCCACGCTTGATCCATTATTTTTTACGCAAACATAGCGCCCAAATCAATCCAGCGGTGAAAGGCATTGATAACAAAGCGATAACACTACTGAGTCAGTACCACTGGCCTGGCAATGTACGCGAATTAGAAAGCCAACTGCAACGATCGCTCATTTTGTGCAACGCTGAAACTATACAGGCTAGCGACCTACAAATAACTCCCAAACTCTCCGATGGTGCGCCTAGCTTTCCTTGGTCGGACGATGCTAACTTAGAGACAGTAACAGATTTTTGGATTCAATACACGCTCGAAAAGCATCGGGGCAATAAAAGTCAAGCAGCCAAACAACTGGGCATAGACACCGCTACCTTGTGGCGAAAAATGAAAAAACAAGAACAAGGATTATTGCAAAATTCAGACACCTAACTTTGCAATATGCAAAATATTAGCAAATAATTAAGTATTATTTTCATTAAATTCAATAAGATATCATTGGCACAAGCATTGCTAAACCTAATTGCAATCAAAAAATGCAATTTAGGAGACTCTCATGAAAAAAAGCTTACTGTCGCTTACCGTTGTTGCGCTATCAGGCCTTATGACAGGTAATGCCTTCGCAGAACCGAGCGTTGATGCTTACCGCGCCCAATTAGCCGACAAAGACGCTAATCCAGGACTCATCATTATTGAAGAAGGCGGTGATTACTTTAAGGCGAAAGCGGGGCCAAAGAATGTATCATTAGAAAAATGTGATTTTGGACTAGGTGCTGGTGTGCTCAAAGGTGCTTATGCACAATTGCCTCGTTATTTCAAAGACACTGATCGTGTGGAAGATTTAGAGTCTCGTTTAGTAAGCTGCATGGTTAACCTACAAGGCTTCAAACGTGAAGAGATTATCGACCGCAAAAAAATATTTGCCAATCAGCGTAAAAAGCAAGAAAACACCCGTTTGGAAGCTATGGCTGCTTACGTCGCTTATCAATCGGACGGCATGAAAATCAAACCTGGCTCAACACACGCTAAAGAAAAAGAAGCCATTGCTCTTGGTGAAGGACTTTTCTGGCGTCGCCACGGCACCATGGATTTTTCTTGCGCCTCTTGCCACTCTGAAGATGGTAAGCGTGTTCGCTTGCAACCCTTGGTGAATGCCTACAATTCACATGATATTCAAGCTACCATGACAACCTGGCCTACTTATCGTGTTTCACATAACGTCGTTCGCAACAACCAGCATCGTATGTGGGATTGTAACTGGCAAATGCGCTTACCCGATATTGAGTACGGATCTGACGCTGCTGTTGCTCTGATTGCCTTCTTAACCAAGCAAGCTGAAGGCGGCACTCTTAATATTCCTGGTATGAAACGTTAACCAATTCGGGAGAAACTAACATGATGAAACCAATGATCACAAGTTTGACCTTAACCTTAACAATAATGAGTGCTGGCACTGCGTTTGCTGTCGATAAGGACTTTACACAAATCAATAGTAAAATTGATGCCATGGTGGCAAAAAGCTTTCCTGCTGGTGAGGGACAAGACCTCAGCCGCTTGAAACAAGATGAAACGCAAAAAAAATGTAGCGTGCGTGCCAACAAGCCTACTGCTACTGAAGCCGCGGAAATTATGGCACGCGAGCGCGCGAGCATTAAATATCCTGAATCAGGTAATTTAATGGGCGATTGGAAAAAGGGTGAAAAACTGGTTAAGTCTGGTTTTGGCATGCGCATTGGTGTGATTGAACCCGATCCTGTTGCCAAACAAAAAGGCGGTAACGGTGGTAACTGCTACGCCTGCCATGCGATTAGCCCTAAAGAAGTTGCTGCCGGTAATATTGGTAACAGCCTAGTTGGCTACGGCAAGACGCGCGGCACTTCTGCCGAAATAATCCAATACACTTACGATAAAATCTATAATGCGCAAGCTTTTATGCCTTGTTCCAATATGCCACGATTTGGTCACAACGGCATCATTACTGCGCAACAAGTAGCCGATATTACGGCTTTCTTATTGTCGCCTGAGTCACCCGTGAATCAATAAGTCGGCTTATTCATCCTAGTTCCATTGTTTGGAGCCTAATTAGGCTCCTTTTTTAGTTAAGGAACTGAGTTATGCGTCTATTAGGTACTCGATGGTTAAAAGCCTATTGCAACCTTAGCAATCACCTCAACTCAACGCCCCATTGTTTTACCAATAGCGCAAATAGGTAGAAGCTCATAATGGTTATGGCCGCACTCACTAACAAGGTTGGCCAAAAACCAATACGCGACAACAACAAGGGGAAAATTAAAAACATCGGCAATGTCGGAATAACATACCAAAAAGTATACCAAGCATGATTGGCTATTTTTTCACTGGGTTGATTTTCGACATACAACCAAATCAGCGTCAAAATGGTAATCATAGGGAGGGCTGCCACCAACCCTCCCAGCTTATCACTGCGCTTAGCAAACTCCGACACCAACACGACCACAGCTGCTGTGAGTAAATACTTTGTTATTAACCAAGACATTCAGTTAATCCTTCTTAGTCGCCCCTGAACAACAACACTTATTCATCCATACATTTCTCATGACGTTCAGCCACTAAAATTGAGTGTTGATGTGAAACATAACATTGCCAGTAAATAGTGCCAAAAATTCCTCAGGAAGTTGAGGATCAGGCGTAGATTGTGGCCCGCT
>JACXUY010000087.1 GCA_014763665.1 Gammaproteobacteria bacterium | reverse complement strand
TTGGTGCCTTTCCAAAAAAATGCGGCATTCGCATTGGTCGAAATTCTTGCTTTTATCTCAGCTTCCCAAGATTCAAGCGTTTCGTATATCAGCTCATAGCCGTCTTTATCAAGCTTATCTGCAAGCCCGACAAACACATCGAACTGAATGCGCTCGTAATGGGTCAAGGAATCATCCGGTACTGCATTAACCGGTACAATGCGAATCATCGGGTAATCTTTTGGGCTGATATTCGGCTCAATGCCGATAGCGACGGTATTAATGCCATCAATGCCAGTTAATGCAGTTTTTAAGTGCTTGGCAACGTCAATCATGCGCGCTCCATTGGAATTGTTAGCGTGGACATTCCGGCAGTGGTTTTAACTGCGCTTAGGGCAGCCTTAAGTGTGTCGTTAAACAGCTCTCTGTACTGCTTTCGCTTAGTGTCGAAAATGTCACCTTCGGCAACTTGGTTTTCCAAGCAGATCATTTGATATTTTTTTAATTCAACCAGTTTTTCTTTGTGGTATTCGTCAGTAATTTCGGGGTGCATCCGTTCGACATACTCAAGCGCATTGCTTTCGTTTTCTGGTGTGACATGATTGTCTAAATAAGCGTCTTGCATTGGTTACCTCAGCTTTAATTGTTGGATTTGATTGTCAAGAAAGCGCATACCTGAATCAATTGCGTCATGAAAAAACGGGTCGCCTTTATAGCCAGGGTGATTGACCGCTTTGGCAAAGGCGAAAGCACCACCGTTCGGCCAGCGAAGTGCTTTTTTGGCCTTAGGTTTGATTAGATGTGGACGAGTTGGGAAATGCACAAATTCAGCGTGAGGCGCTTTTTGTTCATCGATGCCAACTAACCAGCCATCAGGAAGTTTTTGAGAAAAAACCGCATTGCGTAAAGCTCCGGTTACGGTGTGCTTATCTGCACCTTTTTCGGTCTCGTCTTGAATGTGATTGACCGTCTTTTTCAGTGCGCTTAACAGGTCATCATCAAGCTGTTTGAATGTTGCGTTCAGTTGGTCAGCAACTTTGTCAATGTTATGCTGTACGCTCATGCAGCACGTCCTCCAACTCGCTCATAATCGCGCTTTCTGTCCCGACATCCATGCCAATGAGGTCTGCACTGATGATCTGGCGCATCTTCTCAACGATATAGCTCTTCGGCGCATTAAGCGAGACCATGTTTTGCAATACCTCAATCTCAAGCGCCTTGTCGATTAAGTTGAAGTCTGCCGGATATCTGATTGCCACATCATTTGTCACGTCAAGCCAGAGCGCCACCATGTCAAACAGTCGTCGTTCAAAATCCTCCAGGCGGCGCGCAAAGTTAAGCAGCTCCGCATTCATGTTCTGGAATCGCAAGGACAGTGCCAAACCTGACTGTTGCTGCGCGCCAAGGTCAACATTGTTAGAAATAACGTTGATGCGCTCCTCTAAGCTCGAAATGTATTCCTTGTAGGTTTGCGCTGGCGCTGAATCGGGCGCCGTGAATTCCGGTTTGATGCCATGATGCACAAGCATGTTCTGCGTGCCTATGGTTGAGCCTATGGCCGCTGCGTCAAATCCGGCAGCCATGTTTTCGGGCACCTGGTAGGTGAGGATTGAAAAGGTCTGTCCGCGCAGAACCTCGTCCAGCTCTGATTGTGCGTTGTAAATGCGTTTGCTGATCCCTGCTATCTGATAGTAGCTTCCAAGCGACGGGAATCCGCTGTTTTCGCCAAAATCCACGATAGGACATGCCCCAATCGTGTACTCGCCTTTATCATAGGTATCGCTACCATCAAAAACGCGCCAGCCATCACGATCATAACGGCGTGTAACCTGTTTTTGCTTGCCGTTAATGTCAAGCACGTCGCTGAACTCAACATACTCAAATGCGCCAAACTTGTCTTTTGCGTAATCGGTGACGCGCTCAGGTTCAATGCTTACAAAGTATGGCGTATTGCGCTGTGCTATCTGGTCAGCGGTAGAATCACCAGTGAATCTAGGCATGTCTACCAGAATCAGCCCGCAACCACGCGCTTTTGCCTGCACGCCGAAGTCCTGTAAAAACTGGTTTATATGGTTACCACGCTGGTCGCAGTTGTCGATTACCGCCTCCATAAGCTTGTTTTTTGTTGCGCGGGATGGCGGTTGCTTTGACAGGTGGGCTATAAATCTCTGGCAAGCGCTGTGCATATGGTTGACATAATAGGCAACCTCTTTGCGCTTGGCGTATTTATCGTCCGTTTCACGGGGATAGCGGATGAGCATATCTCCATTTTCAAAGCCGCCCGTGCCGTTAAGTGCATGTGCGGCCATCAGCCATTGTTTGGTGTGCATTTAACCAGCCCCTTTTGTAAATAATTGCAGTCTAGGCGTGATTTGTCCAAGCGGTTGGCAAAGCGTTGGAAAGCAAGCGTTTTTAATGGCGTTGAGTTTAAAAATATCCGAGAGGGATACCGTGATGGAATTAATTAAACGCTTGCTTGAGGCGGGCAAGCTGGATGCCGAGACGGCAGATAGCTTAAATGCAGAAGTGGACGAACTCGAAAGCAAACTGAAGGCAGCGCGGGATGAAAGTGCGTCACGCCGTCAGAAGCTAAAAGAGGTACAGGCGCAACTTGAGCAAACCAGCAGTGAGCGCGCATCTATTTTGGAGTCATTGGGAATTGACCCGGACGGCGAAATTGACGTAAACGCCATTGCTGAAAAAGCACGCGGAAAAACCGAGGCCGACCAGCAGCTTGAGATGAAAATCAAGCGGCTTGAGAAGGAGCTTGATAAAGCCGTAGCGGAGAAAGACAGCACACTTAAGCAGTATCGCGAAAGCCAAAAGCAGGCCGCGCTGGCGAAAGCCATTGCAAAGTATGATTGGATTGACGCTGAACTGGTTGCAAAGGTGTTGTCGGATCGTATCGAAGTGACAGAAGACGGCAACTATCTTGATGGCGTGTCACTTGATGACGGCATTGCTCAGTTTGCGAATGAAAGGCCGCATCTGCTTAAGGCAAAAGGACAAGGCGGATCTGGGTATCATGGCGCAAAAGGTGAGACCATGCCAAATCCATTTGCCAAGGAAACACGCAATTTGACCGAACAGGCGCGGCTACTGAAAGAAGACCCGCAGCTTGCACAACGCCTTAAATCTCAAGCAGGAGGATAGTTAAATGGCGCAAACAAAAATTACGGATATCATTGTTCCAGATGTGTTCAACCCTTATGTGGTGGAGCGCACAACGGAATTAACCAACTTTTATATGGGCGGAATTGTGTCCAATGATGCCCAGCTTGACGCTTTGGCGCAAGCTGGCGGCACACTGATTAATATGCCTTTCTGGTCGGATTTGACTGGCGAGTCTGAAACCCTGTCTGATGCTGATAACTGGGCTCTGACACCGTCTAAAATCACTGCGTCGCAGGACAAGGCACACTTGCTGGCGCAGGGCAAGATGTGGGCTGTCAATGACTTGGCAAAAGCCTTGTCTGGCGATGATCCAATGATGCGTGTTGGAGATTTGGTTGCTGACTTCTGGGCGCGCGACATGCAGCGATTTATGGGGTCAATCCTAAAGGGCGTGATGGCTGATAACGCTGCTAACAATGGTGGCGATATGCAGATTAATGTGGCCGGAGCTACCAATGCAGATGTTACGGCCAACACCAAGTTTAATGCGGATGTGTTCATCGAGGCGCAGGCTACATTTGGGGATGCTTCAGCCGGCCTTAGCGGTATTGCTATGCACTCTCGCGTGTACCACAACCTGAAAAAGGTCGACGCTATCTCCTTTGAAAAAGAATCAATGGGAGATTTGGAAATCGAAACCTATCGCGGTTTGCGCATCATTGTGAATGACCAACTGCCATTCACCGCGGCTACAGGAGCGGGTGCCATTGATGCGGCAGCGCAATACACATCTTACTTGTTTGCAAACGGGGCATTCGGGTACGGAGAGGGCGCGGCACCAGTGCCATCAGAGACGGATCGTGATAGCGCGGCAGGTATCGACTATCTGATTACACGCCGCCATTATCTGCTGCACCCGCGTGGCGTTAAATTCAATGCAGCATCCGTTGCCGGATCATTCCCGACACGCGCAGAGCTTGAATCGGCCGCCAACTGGACACGAGTTTACGACCGCAAGCATGTACGCATTGCATCCATCGTAACCAACGGGTAATCACTATGGGCATGGCATCATTTAACCGAAAAAGACGCCTTGCCGCCATACGTGGTGGCGAGGAAAGCAAACCTTTGGTGGACGTCAAAAAGCCAGTTAAAAAACGCACGGGGAATAAAGATGGCAAAGCAGTTTGAATCACAAATCGCCTCAAAAGAGGTGCACGAAGGCGGGTCTTACCGCATTGAAGGCGGCAAGCCTGTCAAGGTTGTTGACGAAAAACCCGCGCCGGCCAAACCGGCAAATAAGGAGGCTAAATAATGGCTGAATTACTCAGAAAACAGAATCAGGTGGTGGCGGTAGGTCTTGAAGCCACCTACGCCACACCGGCCACTGTGACCGGTTCAAACGCTGTATTGGCGATGGATTTAAGCGTCAACATGCTGGAATCAAACGTCGCCGACCGCAACAATGTGGTGGGTTATATGGGCGCCCAGGGCGGCATTACCGTGAGTCGTAAAGGCACCGCCTCCTTTGGAGTGGAGTTTGCCGGTTCCGGCACGGCCACCACGCCACCCGCCTGGGGCAAATTGCTGCGCGCCTGTGGTATGGGTGAAGTGGTGGGTGTCAGCGATGTGACCTACACCCCGGTGGGTGCCGGCTTTGAATCGGCCACCCTGCTTTACCGCATCGAGAAGGTGCAGCAGCGATTAATTGGCGCACGCGGTAAGTTCACGCTGAATCTGGACGCTCAAACCATTCCGTCAATGAAGTTTGATTTTGAGTCACTGTATGAAGACCCTACAGTGGAAGCCGGGCTGTTGACGGGTGTGGACACGTCTGCGTTTAAGAATCCGTTCGGCCAGACCAAAGACACCGCCACGGTCACTTTCCTTGGCAGTGCGGTGCGCATGCAGAAGTTAAGCATTGATCTGGGCGTGCAAACCCAGTTTGTGGAAGACGTAGGTGGTGAGTCGGTGGAGATTGTCGGGCGTAAAGGCTCGGTCTCAATCAGCTTCCGCACCACCGATGCGGAGCTGGTCGCCGCCTTGCAGAATGCCAGTAATAATGTGGAAGGGGCGCTGAATGCCGTGCATGGCTCAGGTGCTGGCAAAACCCTGACGGTCAATGTGCCAAATATCCAAGTAAAAGCCGCCTCGGTTTCGTGGGACGGCGAAATCGCCAACGTAGATATTAGTGCTGACATCAAGCCGCTGAGCGCCAACACCGACTTAACCATCACGCAATCCTAATCCACCATGTCATTCCGGGCTTGACCCGGAATCTATAAAACCAAGTTGAACAAAAATTTA
>JACXUY010000086.1 GCA_014763665.1 Gammaproteobacteria bacterium | reverse complement strand
GCGCAAACTCTATGACCGCGTCTTCGACCTGGCGCGCAGCCGTCATGCGACCAAGGCCCTGGCCGTGGTCTCCTTCGCCGAAAGCTCCTTCTTCCCCATTCCGCCCGACGTGATGCTGGCGCCGATGATCCTGGCGCGGCCGGACCGGGCCTATTTCTACGCCGCCGTCTGCACCGTCGCCTCGGTGCTTGGCGGTCTGCTCGGCTTTTTATGTTGGAAAACCATTTTGACAACTGCCCCATGGTCATCAGTTCTACCACGGCCCAAATAGGTGGCTGAAGCTCTTCATATTTATTTTTCAGGTGCTTGATAAAATCTTCACGACTGCGCGAAATATCACCCTCTAATTTATTAATGCTAGCGCCATAAATGATGGGGTTATAAAACAGTTCGGGATTGAGCTGTGGATGGGCAGTGTTGTGATTATGGCTTAAATGGTAGGCCAGTTGAGTACGCAATGACACTTCGATGCGTTCTATTGCATCAAGCACCAGTAGGCGTAGTTCACGGTCGAAAACGTACAGGTTGAGTACATCATCAAAGGCGGTATTAGCCTGAAAACGATGACTGGCGTGATCTTGCTCAAAAGGCAGGCAATAGGCCGCAAAGCGATAATAGTTCAGTTGCGACAGGTAGAACTCGGCTTTGCTTTGATCGGGTATGGCTAAACCACGGCTTACTAGCTTATTAACTTGTTCGCTAAAAGTGGTTGGCGGCTTGTTGTAGGGGGCCTTGCGAGCTGGGCGACTTCTGTTGCTTGGGCTCATTTTTCGAACCCCCAGAAACGAGTAACCCCTCGCGGTGCGCTGAGCTGACGGGAAGCGGGAGGGGTATTGTTGAGGCTAATTATAGTGCGCTGCGGTTTTATATCAAGCGGTTTTTGAGCTGCTGGAGTACAGGCTGCCATAAGATTTGAGCCAAAGCACCAGATAATATCTATTGATAACAATTGGTTAGCCACTATTGAACACTCCATTGGATGATGAATAATTCTTCCGTTTTGGTTTGTTTATTCAGTTTTCCTTCTAAGCTTTCAATCAGCTGTTCGCGCTTTTCGTCCACTTCATCTTGTTTATCAAACAGTTCACGGCGGCTTTTATTGCGCTGACTTTCTAGCTGGCGCTGTTGTTTTTGCAGGGCAAGTTTCTCTTCCAGAGTTGGAGCTATTTTGGCTTCGCGGCGCACTTGCTTGATTTGCTTATCAAGCTCTTTTATAGATTGTTCAAGACCTTCTTTTAAGTCGTCTGCCCAAGAATCTAACTTGTTTACCTCTTGCTCGAAGAAGCTGAGATTACGATCGTTAACTTGCTTTTCGATGCCAAGCCTCGATTGCTGTAACGCTTGCTGTAGCGCATTTTGATAGCCTGGATATAAGGCGGCAAGTTCTTGCTCACTGACTTCACTTTGCACACAAGCACTGAGCTGCATCAGCTTTTGCACGACTTCACTTGGTAATAGGTTGCCATGGTCGTCTTGCGCGGCGAACAGTAAATGATCTTCGCTACGCTCTAGTGATTCAACACTGAATTTTTGTAGGCTTAGTACACCTGACGAACCCACTAAGGGTTCTAGCATACTGATTTTTGTTTGGTGGTTGCTGTAATCAAAAATTACGCTGGCAGTAGGCAATTCACGTTGAAGCGCGTTGCTGATCACCCATTCACCAAGCGGGTGGGTGATACGATAAACATGGGCATTGGCTAGTTTACCGGTTTCAATACTGCCGCTTTGCTGTCCTCGGCGTACAAGTTGGTAGATACCAGCAGGAGCCTGATTGATGTTCTGATTAAGCGTAAAACTATGATTGCTTGGGTCGATATCTGCGATAGCTGCAAGCTCATGCGTACTGAGTTGCCAAAACCAACGACCTACTTTATCGAGGCGTTGCTGCGCGGCATCAAGCTGGATTTTGAGTAAGTCGTGAATATCTTCATCGAAATTTTCCAGCAGGAGCTGCTGGGTCTCGCGCATTTTTTGGTTAATATCTGCTTCTAGCTCTTTTTGCAGTTGATCAAAAGCAGCTTCTATTTCTGCCGGTTGTCGACAAGTCTCGTATATATTTTGGATGCGTTTTTCAAAATCAATACCAGATTCGATACTGCCTAGCACATCGTCCGATGCACCAAACACGCCATCGAAAAGATGGAATTTTTCGGTCAGTAGCTCTAAAACGCGCTGATCGGCTTTGTTGGCTTCGTTGAGGAAGTTAATCACCACAACATCAAATTGCTGCCCATAGCGGTGACAACGGCCAATACGCTGCTCTACCCGTTGTGGGTTCCATGGTAAGTCATAGTTAATCAGTAACGAACAGAACTGTAAGTTAACCCCTTCTGCAGCCGCTTCGGTTGCGATCATAACTTCGGCATGGTGGCGGAAGTAATCAATTAGGGCAGTACGGCGGTCAATTTGCGGTGAACCACTAACCTTATCACTACCTTGGTTTTCAGCTAACCACTGCTGATAAACTTTGGTTGCTTCTGGATGGTTATTGCTGCCACTAAAGGTGACTAATTTATCAGCAAAGCCATTCGCTTCGAGGAAGCGAGCTAGGTATTCTTGCGTGCGTTTCGATTCAGTAAAAATAATGACTTTGCGTGGCGCCCCCATCTCCTCCATCTTGGCAAACCCTTGATTCAGCGCTGTTAGCAAGGCTTGGGTTTTACTGTCGGTGGTAATGGATTTAGCTTGCTCGATATAATGCCCAAGCTCGGCTATTTCAGCATTGAGTAACTCAAAGTCAATATCACTCTCAGGGGTATTGCTTTGTGCTTCTTCAACATACTCGCTGTACTCTTCTCCTAAATCATCACTCTCAACAAGCTCACTGATAATATCGAGGTCCGATTTGGTCTGTACTTTCAAGTCAACCAATCGGCGCTTTATGGTTTCGAGTGTGTTGAGCACTGCGTGCGAACTAGATGCTAAGAGCTTCCTCAGTATAAGGCCGGTTAAATGACGCTGGCTCTTTGGTAGTGCATAGCTCTCGTCTTTTTCCAATAAGGCACTAATACCTTCGTAAAGAGCCATTTCAGCACTAGAGGGGGTAAACGGTACGGTGAGTGTTTGACGTTGGGTATAGCGGACGTATTCGAGTACATCTTTTCGCAGGGTACGCTGAATAAACCCGGTAAGTCGTTTCTTTAGATGCCCTAGTGCACTTTCATTATTGACAAAGTGTTGTTTGAAGCTCCGCTCATCGCCGAAGATTTGATCGTCGATAATGGTTGAAAGCCCATACAATTCCATGAGTGAATTTTGTAAAGGTGTGGCAGTAAGTAATAGCTTTTTACTGCCGTCTAATGCACGGCGTAGCGTTTGGCCCATTTTATTGCTGCTACGATGCGCATTGCGTAGTTTGTGCGCTTCGTCGATGACTACAATATCCCATGGCTCTGGCATCAGCTGCGTTTCCATTCGCGCAGCATAGTGATAGGACATAATAGAAACGCAGTGATTAGCTAGCGGGTTAGTTTGACCATTGTTAACACTATTGCGCCAAGTTTTTGCGTCAAGCACTTGCGTTGGTAAGTTAAACTTATCGCCCAACTCCTGCGCCCACTGGCGTCGCAATGACGCTGGGCAGACGATTAATATGCGGCGTTTACGCTCTGCCCAATACTGTGACAGCACTAAGCCTGCTTCAATAGTTTTCCCTAAGCCCACTTCATCAGCTAGAACAACACCTTTACTTAACGGGTTGTTGAGCGCAAAAAGTGCCGCATGAATTTGGTGCGGATTCAGATCAACACTGGCATCAAAAAGGGATTGAGACAATTTATCAACGCCATTTTCAGCGTGGCGAATGGTTAATTCCTGCGCAAAGTATTTTGCTTGATAATCAGTTATTACCATCCAACACCCCTTTTCCTTGAGCTGCTTGCGTACTGATCCATTCTTCAAGATCGGATTGTTTAAAGCGCCAAGCATTTCCAACTTTAAAAGCAGGAATTTTATGTGCCGCTGCTAGCCGGTAAACAGTTCTTTCATTTACCTTCAAATACTCAGCTACTTCTTTAATTGTCAGAACGGTATCAGTCATTTTCACTCGGCCACTTTGAAAAGTGCGTCAATTATATAATACGAGTGTCAAAATAGTACAAATGAGTACATGAATCAATCTTATTCGGCACTTGCCGGAGCTCCTCGGCTTTAATCCTCATCAATTTTAGGTACACAACCAGTACGCTAGCGGTATTGTCTGCAATGGACTACAAACTGAACCCAGCTCTTAGGTTGACTGGCGGTGCACTGCAAGGCGACAAGCCTACACAGAATTCATCGCCTCTTTAGTCATCCAAGATACTGCCTTTAACACAGTACATGCGTGGGCGGGTGTTGTCGGGCAGTCTGACTTTGCGCGGTGGTCGGTTGCCATCGGGGATTAGGTAGCCTGCGACCATCAGCGCTTTGGCGGCGCGATCTGGGCTTAGGCCTTCGGTGGCTTCACGCCAGCCAGTTGGATAAAACAGGTAGAGGGTTTGTGGGCCAGAAGTATCAAGCCAACCCGCGCGTTGGCGTACTTGGCTGCTGTAACCGGTTTGTTTGGGCGTAAAGCGGCTTTCGCCATGCTGCTCAATAAAGCTGCGCACCTGGCGAATGGCTTGTTGGTCTTCATTGGCGGCTACAGCACCGCGGGCGAGTATCCATTGGTTAAGCTGGCTTAAACAGGCTGCCTCGACACTTTGGGTTGGCCAATCGAGCACCTTGGCTTGAATGGCTAACAACCCAGCGCTGGCCAGTAAGGCAAACTTTTCGGCAACTCGACGCACTTGGCCGTCTGACTCGGGAGGTAAACTGGCTAAAAAGCGTTGGCGTACGTTTTGGAAAACGGGTCACACCTGTGCGCCGTGCTGCGCTAAATACCGTAACCAATCCAAAGCCAAGCTGCCGTAATGTTGGCGACTTTGCTGTTTTAGGTGATCGGCTAAATCAGCGGCGTTCATACCATGACTCTGGTTAAACACGCCCATTTGCGCTCCGGCATCGGCACTGAGATCAATCACGCGCACTTGCTGCCCCGCTTTCACGCGCTTGACGATACTGGCAAGGTGGCTTTCGAGCGTCACTTCGCCAGTGGATAAAAACACCAAACGCCAACACGCGGGTAAACGCATTTCACCGTATTTGCCTGCACGGGTTTTACCTTGGCCATTGGCAAGCATATAAGCGACATCGCCCACCTCCTTGGGGTCAACTTCGCCCATTTCATCGAGCGCCAGTAAGGCATCGTTATGCGCTAACGCTGCTCCTTCTAAACCGTTAGCCGTGGCACGCCAACTATGGCGCAATTGATTAGGTTCGCCCCACACCGATAATGCTGGATACAGCGCCGCGGTTTTACCGGTACTGCTGGCACCGTAGAGGTGTAAACCAAAACCATCCACCCCGCACAAATGCAACAAAGGCGCAGCCAGTGCAGCGC
>JACXUY010000029.1 GCA_014763665.1 Gammaproteobacteria bacterium | reverse complement strand
GGTGAACGTCATACCAGGCTGTAATACCAGTCCTTCACCCTGACGACCATAATGCATGACATGAGGCTCCTCGTGGAAAGCCAAACCAACGCCATGCCCACAATATTCTTCAACAACCGAGCAGTGATTGCGCTCGGCATGGCGCTGAATGGCGTAGCCAATATCGCCCAGCGTGACGCCCGGTTTTACCAAGTTAATGCCAACCCAGAGGCATTCGTGCGCGATGTTACAAATGCGACTGCCACGAATAGTGGGTTTACCCACTTCAAACATCATACTCGTGTCGCCAAAAAAACCATCTTTAATGACGGTGACATCAATATTAATGATATCGCCATCTTTGAGTTTTTTATCGCCCGGAATACCGTGACAGACTTGGTGGTTGATGCTGGTGCAAATGGAGCGAGGAAAGCCTTTGTAATTTAAGCAAGCAGGAACAGCTTGTTGTTCATTGACAATCATGTTGTAGGCAAGGCGATCTAGCTCATCGGTGGTGATTCCCGGTTTGATATGCTCACTCAACATGACCAACACATCCGCTGCCATCTTGCCTGCAACGCGCATACCGGCGATCTGTGACTGCGTTTTAATAATGACATTGCTGGTTGGGTTAGATTGATCGCTCATGCGCTGGGTGTCCTTAATGATAAACTATGTAAGAATAACTTGAAAAAAATCTTCAAATAGCGTATAAATGCGCTCTTGAATTCCCGTTAGGGACTATTTTAACACTCCACATATATTCCGTCACCGCTTACTGGGTGGCCGCAAGGCTTAGTAAGGTCGGGGAATGTAGAGGCAAAACCCAAGAAAAGGAACATTTCATGGCTAAAGTATCTATGCGCCAACTGCTGGAAGCAGGCGTCCATTTCGGTCACCAAACTCGCTACTGGAACCCCAAAATGGGTCAGTACATTTTCGGTTCACGTAACAAAATTCATATTGTTAACCTAGAGCAAACTCTGCCTATGTTCCACGATGCGCTTAACGCTGTGAGCAAAGTGGCTGCTTCTCGTGGTACTGTTTTATTTGTTGGTACTAAGCGTGCTGCGCAAGATGTGATTGCAGAAGAAGCAACACGTTGTGGTATGCCTTACGTCAATCACCGTTGGTTAGGTGGTATGTTGACTAACTTTAAAACGGTTAAGCAATCTATTCGTCGTTTACGTGAACTCGAAAGTAACCTACAAGACGGTACTGCTGAGCGTTTGACGAAAAAAGAAGCGTTAATTCAGGCGCGTGAATTAGAGCGTTTAGAGCGTTCTTTGGGTGGTATTAAAGATATGCGTCAAATGCCGGATGCGATTTTCGTTATCGACACGGGTGTTGAGCACAATGCGATTCTAGAAGCGAAGAAATTAGGCATCACTGTGATTGGTGTGGTTGATACCAACAACGATCCAGCGTTGGTTGATTACGTTATTCCTGGTAACGATGACGCGGTTCGTGCCATCAAGCTTTACCTAGAGTCGGCAGCGGACGCGATTATCGAAGCGAAAGCTAGCATCACAACGGGTGCGGCAGTAGAAGATGAGTTCGTTGAAGCGACTGCAGAAGCAGCTTAATTCGGGCTCAAGGAAGAAGGGGGCTTAAGTGCCCCTTTTTTCATAAAAGCGTCATAGACGCAAGCATACAATGAAAGTGGCTGGTTTCAGCGGTTTTCAAACACAATCCACGATGAAGGAACAAAAAAATGGCAATTACTGCAAGCATGGTTAAAGAATTACGTGAACGTACTGGCGTAGGCATGATGGAGTGTAAAGGTGCGTTGACTGAAACAGGCGGCGACATGGAAAAAGCGGTTGACCTGTTGCGCGCAAAAGGTATGGCCAAAGCAGATAAAAAAGCGGGTCGTACCGCAGCAGAAGGCACCATCGCTATCGTGATGAGTAGCGACAAAAAACGCGCTGCGATTGTTGAAGCTAACTGTGAAACCGACTTCGTTGGTAAGAGTGATGAGTTCAACGAGTTCGCCAACGCAGCGGCTCAAGCAGCGCTCGACAGCAATGCAACCGATATCGACAGCTTGTTAGCGGCTAAAATGGCCGATGGTAAAACAGTTGATGAGCGTCGTCGTGAACTCATTGCTAAAATTGGCGAAAACATGAGCATACGTCGTTTTGAAATCATCGAAACAACCGGCACGATTGGTACTTACCGTCATGGTGACAAAATCGGTGTGCTTGTTAACCTAGAAGGTGGCGATGAAGCTTTCGGTAAAGACTTGGCCATGCACGTTGCGGCTAGTCGTCCATTAGCGATTGATGCTTCAGGTGTTGATGCTGAAACCATTGAGCGTGAGCGTGCTATCGCGCAAACGAAAGCGGACGAAAGCGGTAAGCCAGCGAATATCGTTGAGAAAATGGTGGAAGGCGCGATTCGTAAGTTCATGGAAGAAGTAACTTTGTTAAGTCAGCCATTCGTTAAAGATCCCGATATCACTGTTGGTAATTTGTTGAAGAAAAACAATGTTACAGTTAAGCAGTTCGTGCGTTTAGAAGTGGGCGAAGGTATTGTTAAAGAAACAGTTGACTTCGCAGCTGAAGTAGCGGCTACTGCTGCTGCCATGCAAGGCAAGTAATTCATGTCGGTACCAATCAAACGCATTCTGCTGAAATTTAGCGGAGAAGCGCTGGCTGGTAGTGCAGGTTTTGGCTATGACCCCGAGGTTCTCCTCGGGGTTTGTCGTCAAGTGGCACAGCTGGCTCAACAAGGTACGCAAGTAGCGATTGTGGTCGGTGGCGGTAATCTCTTTCGTGGTGCTGCCTCGGTCGGTCAGGGTATCCATCGTGCGACGGCGGATCAAATGGGTATGTTGGCTACCATGATGAATGGACTGGCTTTACGTGATACGCTCAGTAGTTTGGGGGTTAACGTCGCTGTCTATTCAGGATTGGGTGTCGATGGTGCTTTACCTGTGTTTGATGCCTTTGCTGCCCGTCAAGCATTAAGCGAAGGTAAGGTCGTTATTTTGCCCGGTGGCACTGGTTCGCCTTATTTCACTACCGATACGGCAGCAGCCCTTCGTGCAGTTGAGTTATCGTGTGAATTAGTGTTAAAAGCAACAAAAGTGGACGGTATTTACACAGCTGATCCGAAAAAAGACCCCAATGCCACGCGCTATGTGCGTTTGACTTATCGTGAAGCCCTAGAAAATCAATTAGCGGTGATGGATACGGCAGCGTTTGTGTTGTGTCAGGAGCAGTCGATGCCGATTCGTGTATTTGATATGTTTAGCGAAGGCGCTTTAGCCGCGATTGTGCGCGGTGAAGATGTGGGCACACTTGTAACCAAGGAGTAAAAGCCAATGATTAGCGATATTAAAAAAGATGCGCAAGAACGCATGGCCAAAGCCATGGATGCATTGGGTAATCAATTGCAACGTATTCGTACTGGGCGCGCTCATCCGAGTATTTTAGACCCCGTACAAGTTGAGTATTACGGTAGTATGGTGCCTGTTAGCCAAGTAGCCAATATTGGTGTGGAAGATGCGCGTACTTTGAAAGTGGCTCCGTGGGAAAAAAATATGTTGCCTGCGATTGAGAAAGCGATTATCAAAGCCAACCTAGGCTTAAATCCTTCTTCGTCTAATGGTGATATTCGTATCCCCTTACCCGCATTAACGGAAGAAACCCGTAAAGAAATGATTAAGCAAGCACGTGCTGAAGCGGAACAGGGTCGTGTGGCGATGCGCAATATTCGTCGTGATGCCAATCAGCAAGTAGCCAAACTGCTTAAAGACAAAGCGATCACTGAAGACGATGAACGTCGTGCTAATGATGAAATTCAAAAACTGACGGACAAAGCCATTGCCGATGTGGATACAGCTTTAGCAACGAAAGAAAAAGAGTTGATGCAGGTTTAGTCAGGTAAGTTCTGAATAATGTGCTTCGCTTCATATTTAGACTTACTGACATTATTTATTGGATGGTGGAAGGGTATTTAATCATGATGTTAGCAGCTATTAACCTAAAATCCTTCCCCCATACCCCTAACCCATTTACATTTTCTAGAGATTTCTCAGTTTAATGTCCGACACTTCTGCTCCCATACCTCAGCATATTGCCATCATTATGGATGGTAATGGGCGTTGGGCTAAATCTAAAGGTTTGCCTCGTTTTCTTGGCCATGAGCGCGGATTGGCAAGTGTGCGCAAAGTGGTGAAGCGTTGTCGTGAGCGAGGCGTGCAGGCATTAACTCTGTTTGCCTTCTCGACCGAAAACTGGCGTCGTCCAGCAGAAGAGGTCAGTAAGCTTATGGATATTTTCGGTTGGGCATTGGTGCGTGAAGTGGCCAAACTGCACGAAAATAATGTGCAGCTGCGCGTTATTGGTGAGTTACATCGTTTTTCCCAAGATATTCAACAAAAGATTGTTGAGGCGCAAGCCAAAACAGCACAGAACGATGGTTTGGTATTAACGATTGCGGCGAATTACGGTGGTCGTTGGGATATGATTCAAGCGGTACAAGCTTGGTCAAAAGCCAATCCAGATTGTTCAGTCATGTCGCTAGACGAGTTAGCACTAACCCCTTATTTGTGTTTGTCGGATGTGCCGGAACCGGATTTGTTGATTAGAACAGGTGGCGAGCAACGTATCAGCAATTTCATGCTATGGCAACTGGCATATGCTGAGTTTTATTTCACCGACGTGCTTTGGCCCAATTTTGACGCCGATCAGTTGGATGTGGCGATTGCAGACTTCGCTCGACGACAGCGACGTTTTGGTATGACTGGCGATCAAATTGTGCAAGGAAATTCTATTGCTTAAACAACGCGTGATGACAGCTGCGCTACTACTAGCTGTTGCTGTCGTTTTCTTACTGATTCTTCCAATTCAATGGTTTCCGCTATTGGTGGTGACGATTCTTGGTCTGATGGCTTGGGAGTGGGCTGGGCTCAGTCAATTGCAAGCAACGAGTCAACGTTTCATTTATGCGGCCTTGTCGCTGTTTGTTTTCGCTTTGCCGCTGGTTGATTTGTTGCAAGTGACGCAAACAGGGGTATGGCAACTCTATACCTTGTTACTCACCCTAGCGGTATTCGTGGCTGTGCGTCACTTCGCTCAACAAGGTGCTTGGCCAGCGAGTTGGTCAACACTGGCGCTGGGTTTTGGTGTCTTGTGGTTGAGTAATTTTGCTTGGTCGGTTCTCAGTTTGGTGGAAGCTTTGGGAGTGGGTTGGTTGCTCTATGCCATGTCTTTGGTGTGGGTGACGGATACCGGTGCTTACATCAGCGGTAAGGCTTTGGGTAAAACCAAGCTGGCGTTAAAAGTCAGTCCTGGCAAAACCTGGGAAGGTGTTGCAGGTGGCCTGAGCTTAGCCGTGCTATTGTCTGTCTTTGTCGCTTGGCAAACAGACATGCCGCTCTGGTCGATGATGGCACTGGCGTTTCTTGTCAGCTTCTTGTCCATTTATGGTGATCTATTTGAATCGGCGATGAAACGCCAAGTTGGTGTTAAAGACAGTTCCAATATGTTGCCCGGTCATGGCGGTTGGTTAGATCGTTTTGATGCTCTGTTATTGGCCGTGCCTTTATTTTGGTTGCTCTGGCAGAGGATGATGACATTATGATGACCTTGTTGGGTTTTTTACTGGCATTAGTAATTGTCGTTGCCGTGCATGAATGGGGTCATTTTTATACCGCGCGTCGTTTGGGTATTCCCGTGGTGCGCTTTTCTATCGGTATGGGGCCAGCCGTTTGGTCAAAGCAAATGGGCGAGGTGGAATACCGCTTTGCTTGGTTACCCCTAGGTGGCTATGTGCTTTTTGCTGATCCTCGTGTGCATGATGTGCCGGCTCATCAACTAAATCAGGTATATGAGCAACAGGCTTTGTGGAAAAAGTCGTTAGTTGTTTTTGCCGGTCCGGTCATTAACTTTGTTCTCGCTTATGTGTTGATGGTGCTGGTGTTGTTGGTGGGACTGCAATCGCCTAAAGCTTGGATAGCTCCTGGAGCAAAGGGAACGCCTTGGGCGCAAGTGTCGGGTACAGAGACATGGCAGATTGACGCGATTAACGATGTGAAAATTAGTCAGTTTGAGCAGTTGCCGATTCAATTGTTGCGCCAGTTGGCGTCTCACGATGAACTAAGTTTTTCACTGACCAATTGGCAAGGTCAACAAAAGGAAGTGACGGTAGCCGCGCAGCCGTGGCGAGATTTGGCTTGGTCAAAACCACAGCAACAGTTACAAAACTGGGGGTTGGTCTTAACCATGCCACCTTTGCCCGCAAGATTAGCGGCAATTGAGCCGGGTAGTGCTGCTGATCAGGCAGGGTTGCAGATTGGTGACTTGATTGTGACACTCAATGGCTTGAGCGTAGATGGCTTTGCCGAGCTGTCTCAGTGGGTGCGAGAAAACCCACAGGCAAGGGTTGAGTTGACCGTTGAACGAGCGGGTCAGTTGCTGAGTATTCCCTTGGTTGTCGGTAGTCGAGTGTTAGAAAATGGCCATGTTCAAGGCTTTTTAGGCGTGCGCCCACAATTGCCAGAAGGGTTGGAAAGCCGTTGGTGGTCAAAAGAAGGTTTGCCGCTAAGTGATGCCTTAACGCAAGCGCCACAAAAGCTGATTGATTTAACTTTGCTCACCTTGCAAGCGATTGGTCGCTTAGTGACAGGGCAGTCTGGATTAGAGCAATTATCTGGACCAATTGGCATTGCACAGGCAGCGGGGAACAGTTTAGATCAGGGCTGGTTACATTTTTTTCAGTTCATTGCGCTACTGAGTCTGAGCTTAGGCGTGTTAAACTTACTACCTTTGCCACTATTAGATGGTGGGCATTTACTCTTGTATGCGGTTGAAGGTGTGCGAGGACAGAAGTTTTCTGAGTCTTTTTTGCTGGTTTGGCAAAAAATCGGCATGGTTATGATCGTTGGGCTGACATTGCTGGCGATTTCGAGTGATTTAAAACGCCTGTTTGGGGGCTGATTGTGTTAAAGAAGGTTCAAGTTGGTGTTTCGCTGTTGGCAATGGGTCTGATGACGCTGGCGCAAGCGGCTCCTAAAGTTGAGTTTGAGGGATTAGAACGGGTTACACCTGAAACGGCACTGAGCTACATTAGTGTGCCGACAACGGATAAAGTGTCTAAAGCACAAGTGAAAGACATGATTAAGTCGTTATTCGCTACAGGTTTTTTTAGCGATGTGAAAGTTTACCAAAGTAATGGTCAACTCAAAATTAAGGTGGTTGAGCGTCCTTCGATTGCAGAGATTAAACTGGAAGGTTCTAAACTCATTAAAGAAGAAGAGTTACTACAAGCCTTAGAAGTGATCGGCATCAAAAAAGGGCGCATTCTCAACGAGTCCGATTTGGATCGTATTGCCCAAGACGTGCGCCAACGTTACCAAAATCAGGGCTATTATGCCACGGTCGTTGAGACGAAGGCAGAACCTTTAGATCGCAATCGCGTCGGTATTACCATTAAGGTGCAAGAGGGTGAGTTAGCCCGTATTACGAAAATTAACATCGTCGGTAATAACGCATTTGACGAAAGCAAACTGGTGGGTTTGCTATCTTTGTCTGAGCCAACCATGTGGTCTTGGTTAACCGATGCTGATCAGTATGCACGAACCAAATTGCAGGCTGACTTAGAGACGCTACGCTCTTATTATATGGATAAAGGCTATGCCGATTTCCGTATTCTGTCATCACAAGTCAGTATTTCTTCCGATAAAACCCGTGTTTACGTTAACATCAATATTAATGAAGGACGCCAATACACCATCAGTGAGGTGAAATTCGCGGGGACGTCAGTATTGACGGAAGCGAAGATGACGGAGTTGCTCAAGTTCAAAACCGGTGAGGCTTTCGCCCGTAATAAAATCACCGACTCCACTAATGCCATCAAGGATAAGTTGTCGGAGCAGGGTTATGCCTTCGCTGAGGTAGAACCCAAGCCAGTGCTGGATAAAGAAAAAGGGCTGGTTGCTTTAGTCATTGACGTGAATCCACGAAACCGTGCTTATGTACGTCGTATTGAGGTGAAGGGCAATAATCGGACGCGTGATCATGTGGTGCGTCGTGAGTTACGCCAGTTTGAAGCAGCGCCTTACAACCTATCAGCCGTGCGTCAGTCGCAAACGCGCTTAAAACGTCTGGGCTTCTTTAAGACAGTTGACATTGAAACGCAACGTGTCGGTGCGGATCAGGTTGACTTGGTGGTGAAAGTCGAAGAAATGCCAACAGGGGCCATTACCGCTTCGATTGGTTACTCGCAAGTTGAAAATATGTTGCTGGGCTTTAGTCTGTCCGAACGTAATATTTTTGGTACGGGTAATAACGCTACTTTCAATATTTCTTCGTCATCAGCACGTAAAAATTATGACATTAACATTACCAATCCCTATTTCACACCCGATGGCGACAGTTTAAGTGCTGGCTTCTTTTGGCGCGAAATTGATGCTGCCTTCCTTTTCCTAGCACCTTACAGTACCAATACCATTGGCGGTCGTGTCATCTACGGCATTCCGCTCAGTGAAGAGGATCGCTTGAATTTTGGTGTGCAAGCCGAGCGTTTGTCGATTGTGTTCCAAGGCTTACAAGATTCCACAACACCGGGTTTCGGATATAGACTCAATCAATTTGCGACTAATGATCCAGCCTTGAATGGGTTAACTTCTAGTGATCCGAACTTGGTCAGTCAGTACAAACAATTTTATGGTGCAGGTAAAGAATTTAATGATATTTCGTTAAAAACCAGTTATGTGCATGATAGCCGTGATGAGTTCTACTTTCCGAATAAAGGGCATTACCATTCGAGTAGTTTATCGGTTTCGACACCAATTGGTGATTTGACTTATTACCAACTGGATGTGCAGCAGAAATTTTATCTGCCTGTTACCGAGCGCAGTAGTTTGAGTTTAACGGGTACGCTGGGCTATGGTAAGGGCTACGGTAATTTAGATGGTTATGGATTGCCTTTCTTCCGTCGTTACTACGCTGGTGGTATTCAAACAGTGCGTGGTTATGAAGCTTATAGTTTGGGTAATCGTTATGATTTTGCCACTGATGGTTCTAGTCGTGCGCTAGGGGGGGATTTCTTGGCTGTGGCCTCGGCGGCGCTTAATTTCCGTCCTTGGTTTATTGAAGACAGCAGCAATATGCGCCTAAGCTGGTTCGTGGATGCAGGAAATGTTTATCCAGACCCTGACAAATTTAAGGCGGATGAGTTAAGATTATCTACAGGATTGGGTTTCTCTTGGATTACGCCGATTGGACCGCTGACCTTTAGTTATGCGAAACCACTCAATCCGCAACCGATTGATCGTACCCAAGAGTTTCAATTCACCATCGGCGTGCCTTTTTAAGGCTATAACGTGGTTAGAGAATTTTTGTTTTGCATGAAAGGAAATAATAAGATGCGTTCGCAAAATATGCGTTGGTTTAGTGGTGTGTTGTTAACAGCCTTATTGTCGGTGACAGCTGCGGCTGCGTTGGCAGAAGAGGTTAAGGTACGTGTCGTCAACGTGGCGAAATTGCTGGATCAGGCGCCTCAAGCGAAAGATGCCTCAGCCACACTGGAGCGTGAGTTTGCACCTCAGCAACGAGAGTTGAATAAGTTGAATGATGAAATCGACAAGCTGGCTAAAGATTACGAAAAAAATAAAGCGGTGATGAGCGAAGCGCAACGCGACATGAAAGAGCGTGATATTGTCATGAAAAAGCGCGATTTACAGCGTCGTCGTAATGATGTACAAGAATTGTTGAACATTCGCCGTAATGAGGAGCTTTCTAAATTACAAGATTTAGTTAACATTGCTATTAAAGCAGTGGGTGAACGTGATGGTTATGATTTGGTGCTTTATGACGGTATTGCCTACACGCGTGATAGCATTGATATTACGCCGACAGTGCTAAACTACTTAGCCAGTGAAGCAGATAAACGTAAAAACCTGAACAAACCTTAACGGTTGATGTGTCATGACGTTGACGCTGGGCTTTTTAGCACAACACTTGGGCGCTGAGCTGAGGGGTGATGCGCATTATCAAGTGGACTCGGTGGCAACCTTGGCGCAAGCCCAACCGCATCAGCTCAGCTTTCTATCGAATAGCAAGTATCAATCTTATCTCGCCAGCTGCGCTGCTGGCGTTGTCATTTTATCGCCGAAGGATGCTGATGCCTGGCAAGGCAATGCCTTAATCGTTCCTAATCCCTATCTTGCTTATGCTAAAGCAGCCAGTTTGTTACACCCATCGATTCAAGTCGCCGAAGGCATTCACCCAACAGCGAATATTGATGCAACGGCAGTGATCGCTGCTGATGTTTGCATTGCCGCGGGTGTGGTTATTGGGGCTGAGGTGCATATTGGGTCGGGTTGTGTGATTGGCGCCAACACGGTGATTGATCGCGGTGTTGTGCTGGGGCAGCACTGCTGGATTGGTCCTAATGTCAGCATTTTGCACCATTGTGTGTTGGGTGATGACGTGATGGTTGAATCGGGTAGCGTGATTGGCAGTGAAGGTTTTGGCTGGGCGAAAGACGGTGAACGCTGGGTAAAAGTACCTCAGTTGGGGCGTGTGATTATTGGCGATCAGGTTTCGATTGGTGCTAATACCTGTGTGGATCGCGGTGCGATTGAAGATACCGTGATTGAGTCAGGTGTCAAGTTAGATAATTTGATCCAAGTTTCGCACAATGTCACTATTGGTGCGAATACGGCTATGGCAGGTTCATCGGGCGTGGCGGGCAGTACTAGAGTCGGTAAACGCTGTACCATTGCTGGTATGGTTGGGGTGGCTGGGCATTTAACCATTGCTGATGATGTACACATTACGGCAATGACCTTAGTGAGTCACTCATTAACCGAGGCGGGAGTCTATTCTGGTAATTTGCCGGTAGAGCCGAATGCGCAATGGCGTAAAAATGTGGCGCGTTTCCGTCAACTCGATGCTATGGCAAAACGGTTAAAACAACTAGAGAGAAGTGTGCATGAGCAACCAGCTGATGCATAAAAGTGCGTAAACGTTTAGAATAAGCTTTTAATTTAGTAAAAAATAATAATATAGCCTAAAAGGGTTCAACCAATGATCATGCGTATCGAAGATATTTTTCAGTATTTACCGCACCGTTACCCGTTTTTATTGATTGATCGCGTGACTGAGTTAAAAGAGATGGAGTACCTGAAAGGTTACAAGAACGTCACTTTCAATGAACCACAATTTACGGGGCATTTTCCCGATCATCCCATTATGCCGGGTGTGATGATTATTGAAGCCATGGCGCAAGCGACAGGTATTCTTGCCTTTAAGTCCAGTGCATCTAAACCGAATGAAAACTCGATTTATTATTTAGTGGGTGTGGATAACTGTCGTTTCCGCCAACCGACAGTGCCGGGAGATCGTTTGGATTTTCATGTGCAAGTCGTTTCGACCAAGCGCGGTGTTTGGAAGTTTAATGCTGAAACCCATGTTGATGGCAAATTGATTGCCAGTGCTGAGTTAATGTGTGCTGAGAGGGAAGTTGTTTGATTCATCCAAGTGCCATTATTGATGTTAAAGCGGAGCTAGCGCCTGACGTTAGAGTGGGTGCTTTTTCGGTTATTGGTGCTGGTGTGCGTATTGATGAAGGAACAGTGATTGGTCCTCATGTGGTTATTGATGGTCCAACACATATTGGTAAGCGCAATCAGATTTATCAGTTTGCTTCTGTTGGAGCCGCGCCGCAAGACAAGAAATACCGTGGAGAGCCAACGCGCTTGGTCATCGGTGACGATAATACCATTCGGGAAAATGTCACCTTAAATCGTGGCACCATTCAAGATCGCACTGAAACGACCATTGGTAGTCGCAATTGGATTATGGCTGGTGTGCATATTGCTCACGATTGCGTGGTGGGCAATGACACCATTTTTGCCAATGCCGTTGCCTTGGCCGGACATGTGATTGTCGAAGACTATGCTATCTTGGGGGGTTATACCCTTGTGCATCAGTTTTGCCGCATAGGCGAACACAGCTTCTGTGGCATGGGCAGCGTCATTAACCAAGATGTGCCGACGTTTGTTACCGTCTCGGGTAATTTGGCGCGTCCACATGGCATTAATAGTGAAGGCTTAAAGCGTCGTGGTTTTACCGCCGAGCAAATCTCGGTCATTAAGCGTGCGTACCGCACTTTGTATCGTTCGAGCACACCGCTAGAAAGCGCTATTCTGTCGATGTTGGCTCAAGAAGATCCCACAGATGTGCTGCAACCCTTGATTGCTTTTTTACAATCGGCTACGCGTGGCATTGTTCGCTGATTCTCCTAAACTGGTGGTGCTGTTAGCAGCAGAGCCCTCGGCAGATGCTTTGGGTGCTAGTATTGCCCAAGCTTGGCAAATGCATGATCCAAGTGTGCGATTGGTCGGTATGGCTGGTCCGTTAATGCGGGCTTTGGGTGTCGAAGACTGGTGGCAGATGGAGCAGGTGTCGGTGATGGGGCTGTGGGAAGTACTAAAGCAGTATCCTCGCCTCAAACGCTTGCAAACTGAGGTGATGAACCGACTCCTTAGTGAAAAGCCAGATTGCGTGCTAGGGATTGATGGTCCCGACTTTAACCTAGCCATTGAGTCTGTTTTGCGACAGGCGGCTATTCCCAGTTATCATTTGGTTGCGCCGACGGTGTGGGCATGGCGTCCGGGTCGTGCGGCACGTATGGCCGAAAAGACCGATGGTCTGTTATGTTTGTTTCCTTTTGAGCCGCCTTACTTTCTCGTCCATGACTTGCCTGCTGTTGCTATCGGTCATCCGCTCGCCGATCAACTACCACTGATACCCGATAAATTGTCTGCTCGCCAAGCATTAGGCATTGAGGCCGACGCCAAAGTATTAGCGGTATTGCCGGGTTCAAGACGCAGTGAATGGCAGTATAACGCGCCCTTGTTCTGGCAGACGATTGGCCAATTACAACAGCAAGATGCTGAATTGGTGGTGTTAGTGCCTTGTTTACATGAGCGGATGCAGCAAACGCTGGTGGCCAGTGCGAAAGGTTTGTCGGTGCGTTTTGTTATTGTTCAACAAGGGGCGCGACAGGTACTGACCGCAGCCGATGTGGCGCTGGTAGCTTCGGGTACGGCAACACTCGAAACCGCTTTATGCCACACGCCGATGGTGGTTGCCTATCGTATGCACTGGTTGTCACATGGGATTATTCGACGTTTGCTGCGCACGCGTTGGATTGCGCTACCAAATATCATCGCCAATCGGGGTGTTGTCCCTGAATTGTTGCAGTCTGATGCGACACCAGAAGCGCTGGTCGCTGCATTGTCTTCGTTGTTCAACGATGCCTTGGCGCGACAAGCACAGTTGAGCTGGTTTGAGCAGATGCATCAGCAATTAAAACGCAATGCGGCACAAACCGCAGTCGCTCAGTTGATTCAGTGGTGGCAAGTGCGACGTGCATAATCCTTTTCTCAATGCCGCTTGGGCGGGTGTCGATGAAGTGGGTCGGGGGCCGTTAATTGGCTCTGTGGTGACGGCAGCGGTCATTTTGCCTGCTCAGTTCGACCTGCCCGGATTAACTGATTCTAAAAAACTGAGCGAAAAACGTCGCTTACAACTCGCTCAAGCGATTCAGCAACAAGCCATTGCTTGGTGTGTGGCGGAAGCGAGTGCGGCAGAAGTCGATACGCTCAATGTCTTGCAGGCCAGTTTGTTAGCCATGCGTCGTGCCGTTGAGGGGTTGTCGGTGCGACCGGAGGGTGTTTGGGTCGATGGTAACCGTTGTCCACGAGGGTTGACTATGCCGTGTCAGGCCATTGTCAAAGGCGATTTAACCGTCCCCGCCATTAGTGCCGCTTCCATTTTGGCGAAAGTGGCGCGCGACGCGCAAATGCAACAATTGCATGAAGCCTATCCTTACTATGGTTTCGATAAGCATAAGGGCTATCCGACCGTTGCCCATTTCGCCGCCTTAAAACACTATGGTGCTTTGCCAGAACACAGACGTAGCTTTGCCCCAGTGCAGGCTGTGTTAGCACAGCAGGGCTTGTTTTAGCGCTGGTTTTTCTCCGTGTTATAATAGCCCCATCTGTGTTTTCGAGAAGCTTATGAGCGACCTTTCTTCCTCCCCTCGTTTTGTCCATTTAGCCGTCCATTCTGAGTTTTCATTGATTGATTCGACGCTGAGCGTGAAGCAATTGTGTCAGCTGGCTGCCAGCGATGGTCAAGTGGCAGTTGCCCTGACCGATTGGCACAATATGTTCGGCTTGGTGCAGTTTTACAAAGCGGCCTTAGTAGCTGGAGTGAAACCGATTGCCGGTGCGGATATGCAGGTGCAGCAAGTGGATGGTTCGCTCTGCGCGGTGACTTTTTTATGTTTGCATTACGATGGTTATCAAAACCTGTCGTATTTAATGAGTCGTGCTTATACCGAAGGTCAGAAAACGGGTGAGCCAGTGATTCAGTGGTCTTGGTTGCAGTCGCATCATGAAGGCTTGCTGGTGATGCTGGGGCAAGACTCGATGCTGGGTAAAACGGCGTTGACGCAGGGACTCGCTGAAGCTACGCCCGTTTTGCTGGAGTGGACCGACTTGATGCCGCAACGCGTGTTGTTATCGGTCAGTCGTACCGGTCGGATGATGGAGGCACAATGGATTGGGCTGGCGGTGGCTTTATCGACGCAATCGGGTGTGCCCATGGTGGCGGTCAATCATGTCTGCTTTGCCACACCAGAAGACTTCGAAGCGCATGAAGTGCGCGTGTGTATCCGAGAAGGCTATGTGTTGGATGATAGCAGTCGTCCTAAGCGACATAGTGAGCAGCAGTATTGGCGTTCGCAAGATGAAATGTGCGAACTCTTTGCCGATATGCCGCAGGTGCTGGCCAATACCGTGGCGGTGGCGCAAGCTTGTAATCTTTCGTTGAGCTTGGGTAAAAACTATTTGCCCGATTTCCCTATTCCTGATGGCATGACCATTGATGAGTATTTCGCCTACACCTCACGCAAGGGGCTGGATGAGCGCTTAGCGATTCAGTTCGATACGCAAGCCCCCGATTTTGGAGACAAGGCTAAGCCCTATCGTGAGCGTCTCGAAATTGAATTATCGACCATTAACCAAATGGGCTTTCCCGGTTACTTCCTCATTGTTGCCGACTTCATACAATGGGCAAAAGATAATGGTATTCCGGTTGGTCCCGGTCGGGGTTCGGGGGCAGGTTCGCTGGTGGCTTATGCGCTCAAAATTACTGACTTAGACCCTCTGCCTTACGATTTACTGTTCGAGCGCTTCCTTAATCCTGAACGGGTATCCATGCCCGACTTCGACGTTGACTTTTGTATGGATCGACGCGATGAGGTGATTGACTATGTGGCGCGTACCTATGGTCGCGATCATGTGTCGCAAATCATTACCTACGGTACCATGGCGGCGAAGGGGGTGATTCGCGATGTGGGACGGGTGTTAGGTTTTGCTTATGGTTTCGTCGATCGCATTTCTAAGTTGATTCCGAATGAGTTGGGTATTACGCTCAAAGATGCGATTGAGAAAGAGCCTGAACTTAAAGACAAATTCGAAAACGATGAAGAAGTCGCTTATTTATTGCGTTTAGGTCTGAAATTAGAAGGGCTGGCGCGTAACGTCGGTCGTCATGCCGGTGGGGTAGTTATTGGTCCACGTCCGTTATGGACGTTTGCACCCATGTTTTGCGAAGCCGATGGCAGTAACCTGGTGACGCAATTTGATAAAAGCGATGTCGAAGCCGTGGGTTTGGTGAAGTTCGACTTTTTAGGCTTGCGTACACTGACCATTATTGATTGGGCGCTCAAAGGCATTAATCAAGGCAGCTTGCCGGCGGTGATGCGCGAAACAGGTAATGCGCGTGCTGATGGGCCGATTGTTGATATTAGCCGTATTCCGTTGGATGATGCCAAAACCTATACCATGATTAAAACCGGTAATACCTCAGGCGTATTCCAGTTAGAGTCTAGTGGTATGCAAGATTTGATTCGTCGCTTACAGCCCGATTGCTTTGAAGATATTGTTGCTTTAGTGGCCTTGTTCCGTCCCGGTCCTTTGGGTTCTGGCATGGTCGATGACTTTATTAATCGTAAGCACGGGCGGCAAAAGGTGGAATATTTGCACCCTTGTCTAGAGCCGATTTTGAAGCCGACTTATGGCACCATTTTGTATCAAGAGCAGGTAATGCAAACTGCGCAGATTATGGCCAATTATAGTCTGGGTGGCGCTGACTTACTGCGCCGTGCCATGGGTAAAAAAGATGCGGCAGAAATGGCGCGTCAGCGTGAAACCTTCCGTGTAGGCGCAGAAGCGAATGGTATTGATCCTGAAATTGCTGGGCGTACCTTCGACATCATGGAAGAGTTCGCCAACTATGGTTTTAACAAGTCGCATTCGGCTGCCTATGCCTTGGTTTCTTACCAAACCGCTTGGCTGAAAACCCATTATCCGGCCTATTTAATGGCAGCGGTACTCACTGCCGATATGGACAATACCGACAAAGTGGTTCATATGCTCAAAGAGTGTCGCTCGATGGGTCTAACGGTGTTGCCTCCTGCCATTAACCAAAGTTCGGTCGGTTTTTCCGTGCAAACGGTGAATGCGATTCGCTATGGCTTGGGTGCGGTAAAAGGGGCGGGTGAAGATGCGCTGGCCGAGGTGATGAAAGAGCGAAGCAACAACGGCATGTTCAAAGATCTGTTCGATTTCTGCGTGCGTACGAACAAACAACTTAACCGTCGCATGATTGAAGCGCTCATTGATGCGGGCGCGATGGATGAGTTAGGGACGCATCGAGCGGCCTTACATGCTAACCTCACCAAAGCCTTAGATCATGCGCAACAGGAAGCAGCACGTATTGCCAGTGGTCAGAATGATTTGTTCGGCGATGCCTTTGCCATGGAAGATGTGGTCGCTACCTGTGAATATGATGTCTGTGATGAAACGCCCCTGGATGAGTTATTGCGTAAAGAAAAAGCCGTGTTAGGTTTCTTTTTGAGTGGTCATCCTTTCGATGCAGTGCGTGATCGTGCAAAACGATTTGCTCATACACTAGCCAGCTTACCCGAACCTAAGGCAGCCGATTTTGGCAAACGTGGTGGGCAGAAGGTTTTGTTAGCAGGTCGTATCGATGCCATACGTACTAAAATTGGTAAACGTGGCGATCGCATGGTGTTTGTCGCTATTGAAGATCAAGACCAAGTGCTGGAGGTGTCGGTGTTTGGTGACTTGGGCGGTGAGGTGTTAAACAAGCTGGCGGTGGATGATTTGGTGGTGGTCGATGGGGAATTGTCTCTAGATGGCTACTCGGGTCAGGCGCGTTTACGCGCTTCGCGCATTATTCCCTTTGAGCAAGCTTATATTGAACAAGCCAAAGCCGTTATGTTGACCCTTCATGCCAGTGGCGATTGGGATGCGCAAGGGCTGTTGCAACTCTTAGCCAGTGCACGTGATGATGAGCAAGGCAAGCCAGTGCGTTTCGTTTGGCGGCAGGCGGGTTGGCAAGTGCCTTTAACTCAACAAGGGAATGCGGAACTGCTGTCTTTATTGCCTACACCGGAATGGATGAGTGCTCTCGCGCGCTTGGGTATTGAAGCCGAGTTGCTTTACTAGGGAAGGCGATTAGCTTTATCCCCAATTTTTGTTGTCAAGATTGGGGATAAGTATGTGTGAAACGCTAAAACCTTAGTGCGTGTGATGATGGTGATGATGTGGCATAGCTAATCTTCGGGTTGTTTTGGCTCACCATAGCAAACTTTGTATGCGTATGGGGTATTTGGTTTAGAGGGGAATCACTCTTGTAACGAGGAATGAAGCATAAAAATGTGTGCTAATTGTAATGAGCGTTTTTTGAGTTCAGCAGGCGCTACAATGTGTAAATTTGGCATCCACTTTTTGAATTCATGTAATACTTCTTGTTCGCTGGTTGCTGTAATTTGTAGCGTTAATCCGCCATCATCGTGTGTTGTTAGTATCTGTTGTGTTCGACTGAGTGGGCGACGCTGAAAATAATGAGCGATACTTGCGTCAGCCCTCAGTGTCACAATGAATGGTGTGCTACTCGGTTCGAACCAGACGTTCATCTCATAGTCTAGTTGTTGGATGGCATGGTTATCCAGTTCAAATGCAAGTTGAGTCACGGTTATCTTTGTTATGTCGGCTAGATACCAAGTTTTGAGTCGTGATTTTTCGCTATCCGAGCCATACAAGTACCAATATCCATCAAAGTTGACTAATCTATAAGGTTGTACGCATCGCCAGTGTTGTTTATGCAAAAAGCGCAGCTCATAACCATGTTCAATGGCTTGTTCACAGGCTTGCAGGCTGTCTAAAATGGGTGTTGGATCTTGCAGGTACAAATGTGTAGAAAGTGCATGATGTGATTGTTTATCAAGTTGATTGAGTAGTTTGTCGGCTTGATTGGCGAAAATGCAGCCTACATTGTAGGCCAATTGACGAAGTGTTTCGATAACAAGCTGTTCTGATCAGTTCGGCTTTTCCAGTTCCAACAATTTCCAGCCTAGACCATCAGCCACCAGTGGGTAACTGGTCAGACGTTCGTGTAAGTCGCGTTGAATGGTTTTTCGCGACACGCCAAACTCTTCTGCCAATTGTGGCACGCGTAAGGTTTCACCCGCTTGTAAGCGATGAATGATGCTGGTTAAGCGAGTGAGAATGGTGTCATAGTCATGGGGTTTCGACATAGCGCAATACTTTTAACGGGTAACCATCTTCATTCCAAATCTTGCGTTTGAGTATAGCAGAATCAAGTTATCACCGCTTGCCAAATAGGAAGGCGAGTAGGAGTATTGCCACGCTCATCATGATGAATGCTACAAAAGTCAGGACGATTACTGACCAAGTTTTTTCGACTAAAACATAAGGTCAAAAAGTGCTATGTAATGTGGTTTGCGCTAAGCCTAAATATAACAGTGCTGTAAACGGATAGAATAAGCCGATTTCTAGACGGTAGTTTTTGCCGATCATCAGCAATATCATGAACAGGATAATCCAGCCAACCAGCACGCCTTGGTCAGCGGGTAAAAAGAACAAAGGTGTCAGCAAAATGGTACTGATAATAAGTCCGGCTAGCATAGCCGCTAACATGCCTATTGCAGATGATTGCGTTTTTTCTGACGTTTCCTCAGGTTCATTCATGTTTCCCTAACTCCCCAATGAAATACCTAATAAAATGCCCAGTGAAGCCCAAGGGAATTTACGAATAAACCAAAGAATAGCGATTATCACAACTAGCCATGTAGCACTGGGTACAACGGTAAACAGTAGTATGGTTGTTAGGACTAATAAAGTAACGACAAATAGGCTATTGGGCAGGGGCGATTTATCTATTGATGCTTCAGCGGATTGATTGTTATCCCCATTTAGTTGGTTGTGCTGCCAATGCGCTTGACTGAGTAACCAATTGGTTAATTGCCGGTAACTTAACTATCGGGCAAGTCGGCTTTAATCTTGACCTCTACCACAGCTTGGTCGTTCGCATGTTGGGCCGCTGTTTGTGCGTTATCGGTGAGCGCGAGTATCTGCTCGAATAAACGTCTCCAGTCGGCGTATAAATCGGTAGCGACTTGTTGAAATAGATTTGCAGGGCAAGGCGTGTTTGGGTTAAATATCGGCGGCGTTGTCACCGCTAATCGCTGTGTATTGGCGAGAAACTGTTCAAAAGCTTGCTCAAATTTTTGTATGATTTTATCGCGCAGATAACGATCTTCTTCATGATTGCCGCTGGGAATTCCAGACAAAGTGGGTAGTAAATTATGCACTGCCAGCAAATTAGCACCAATATGTTCATTCATAAAACGCACATATTCAGCAGGATAGTTGCACGACAAAGGCATCGCATGACGCTGCGCTTGATAGTCGAGTTCTTTTAATGTCCATTTCATCAAATAGCGTACATAATTGACACCTTCGTTAAACGTGGCAGGATTATTATTGTCATTCCCCGAATGACTGTTGGGCGTGCTGATACTGAACATGTTTTTTCCATCATAAAAACAGGATATGCCTATTTTAATCGATTGACTGCGACAGCGTGGTGTCTTGGTAGTCGATTATTCTTAAACATTGTAGTAACGTTCTTTATTGCTTACCTGTATAATAATTTACATATGTCATTATTCAACAGTCGAGGTGTTGTATGCAATTAGCCATGAATGATGTGTTGCGCAAGCCAGCCTTATTAAGCATTACAGATGATGTTTTGTATTTAGAAGACAGGCGCAAATCCGAACTTAAAAGCATCGTTATTCCTGCCAGATTTTTGCCGAATATTCAGGCGGCATTGTCTGAAATTGAGTATTGCTTGTGGCAAGAGCGCAATGCCAAAGCCTTAGCACAATCAGCTGCCGAGGTTGATGACTTGTCTGCGGTAGAAGATGTAGGGCATGTTTTATGATTGTGCAGGGTGGCGTGTACCTCGTTAATTTTGCCAAAGCCTATCATAGTGAGTTTGGAAAAGTTCGCCCAGCGGTGGTCATTCAAGATAATTTCTTAAATCGTTCATTAGATCAAGCAGCTTTTAAGGGGGTTGTCGTCATTCCCTTAACGACACAATTGTCAGGTGGTGACTATCGGTATTTTGTATCAGCTCGCGATAAACTATCGTCAGACAGCGAAGCGGTGGCCAATTGGGTGTGTACGCTGGATTTAGCACGCTTTGATCTGCAAACAGGACTGCTCACGCAATTATCATCGGCAGAGCTTGGCGCGCTGATGATGGTTTTTTCGCGAACCTTTACAGTTAGATAACGCAGTCGGTCAAGCATCCGCTACAATATCCGCCAACATAACCATTGGGAAGTTGTACGCCTTTGTCTTGGAACGACATTAAATCGCGCGCACTTGCTTTTAGCAAAACATGGGCGACTGCCAGCAACGAAGACAGTGAAGCCAAACCCTTTTTAATCGACTTTTTCGAGGTGTTTGGTGTTACCAA
>JACXUY010000028.1 GCA_014763665.1 Gammaproteobacteria bacterium | reverse complement strand
GGCCACTGAAACTGTAATGAAAAGCCTATAAAAACGTCGCTACGCTTGTTTTTATATTCCTTTAATTTTTTGGCTGGGGGAAATGGGGTTAATGCAATCTATTTCAGGTTCACTTTTTAACCCCTTCCCCCAGACCCCCAACCCTCTTGGGTTTTTAGAGGTCACGCCCTGTGTTATGGGACAATTACAGTGAGAAGCCTTTCAAATCATCGGCATCAATTTTAGTTTCTACCGCACCGGTCAGGTAAGAAGAAACTTCGACTTCCTGTGGTGCCACTTGAACGTTGTCGGTATTTAACCAAGCATTCATCCAAGGTAAGGGGTTGTTGTTACCGCGGTCGAAAATCTTGTCATAGCCTAAAGCACGTAAACGCACGTTAGTGATGTATTCAACGTAGTCTTTCAAAATATCGGCATTCAAGCCAATCATACTGCCACCGGAAAAAAGGTATTCTGCCCACTCTTTTTCTTGTTGTGCCGCTTGACGGAAAATATCCACTACTAAAGGCTCACATTCTTTAGCAATGTCGGCCATTTCAGTGTCATCTTTATTGTCGCGCATCAGCGTCAACATCTGCTGTGTGCCCGATAAATGCAGTGCTTCATCACGTGCGATGAGCTTAATAATTTTGGCGTTCCCTTCCATTAAAGCACGCTCACCGAAGGCAAACGAGCAGGCAAATGAAACGTAGAAACGAATAGCTTCTAACACGTTCACTGCGGTTAGGGTTAAGTAAAGTTTTTTCTTTAACTCACGCATATTGACGGTAATGGTCTTGCCGTTAACGCTATGCGTGCCTTCACCAAAGAGGTTAAAGTACATGCTGTATTCGATAAATTCATCGTAATGTTCAGTCACGCTAATGGCGCGTTTGGTGATTTCTTCATTGGTAACAATGTCATCGAACACTTCCGCTGGATCATTGAAGATATTGCGAATAATGTGTGTATAAGAACGTGAATGGATGGTTTCTGAGAAAGCCCAGGTTTCAATCCAAGTTTCCAGTTCGGGAATAGAAACGACAGGTAAGAGTGCCACGTTAGGGCTACGACCCTGCACTGAATCGAGCAGGGTTTGGTATTTTAGGTTAGACACAAAAATGTGTTGTTCATGCTTAGGCAGCTGATTGAAGTCAATACGATCTTTCGATAAATCAATCTCTTCAGGACGCCAGAAGAAAGATAATTGTTTTTCGATCAGTTTTTCAAAAAAGGGATAGCGCTGCACATCATAACGCGCCACATTCACCGGTTCGCCGAGAAACATACATTGTTTAGTCGCATCGAATTGATGACGGTTAAAGGTTTCGTAACGCATGAGAAAATTCCGTTTTAAGTTAAATTGTAGGGCATAGCTAAAAACCCCACTTTTCGTTCCGAAATCTTCGGTATGTGGCGTTTTTAGCCTTCCCAAGTTATTTTACCTCTGGTGGAAGGGCTTAAACCAAGCCGTTACATGCACGATTGGTGCATCCCTTCCCCCAGGCCCCCTACCTGTTAGGTTATTAGAGGTTCCCTGTAGTCTTTGATTCTATCATGATCATCTGGCTTGATTCGCTTCGCGAGTGAAAAATTTTGCCACATTAATTAGACAAAACTTCTTCGTAAACAATCAGCCATTCACCTTGTTGTTGCTGCCACCATAAGCGTTTGCGCTCGACGTCGATTTTACTGCCGCGCTGGTAACGTTGGTCGAATTCAGCCACCACCAAGTCATCTTGCGAGGGGTAATGCAGTAGCAATAACCCATTGACTTGAATGACGTGTGCTTGATTCAACGCAAATAGCTGCTGTTTACGTGTTGTCCACTGGCTTTTATTTTCACCTTTTTGACTGGTAAAGTCGGCGGCGTAGAAATTCAAGTAGTTATTTGTCTGTTGCTTTTCCCAAGCATTGCGCCAGGCTTCAATACGTTGCTGAAGCTGCTTGCTAAGAGCGTCTTTTTCGTTTGGCTGACGCTGAACTTCGTTTGTGGTCCATTGTAATGATTGATCGGTAATAACCCGTGTGGTTTGCCAATCGACTTGCTTAAGTAAATAGTTCATATCATCATTACTGAAAACCACACAGCCATCGGAAGCAAGTGGGGGTCTGCTGTATTGTTCGAAGGGAGTACCATGTAACCAAATGCCGTGGCCAGTACGTTTATTGCGTTTATCCCAGCTATTGGGGTAATCGAGCGGCAGGGCACCAGCTCCATAAAAGCCCGACAGTTTTTGTGCGGGTATGGGTTTTTCTAACCGATAAATACCGATGGGTGTGCGTTTGTCGCCTTCTTTTTCTTTGCCAGCGCCTTTGCTGCCTTGAGTGATGTAGAAACTACCAGAGAAGTTGATTTGTTGTTGATTGACGTGAAATAGGTAGGCTCTAGAAGCGGTCAAATCAATGGTGATGATATGCTTAAGCCAATGAGGTAAGTTGCCGATTAAGTAAGCAGGTTGCTGCTGTTGTGCAAGGTAAGTACTGGCATTCAAGCGTGCGCGAGCCTCTGCTTGCAGGGCTTGAGTTTTCTGCGCATCCAACTGGCCACCGATGTTGGCAAGCGTGTGGGTTTGTGCTAATAATAAATCGGCACGCATCATTTGTGCTAATTGAAAATGTGGGTAGCGTTGGACGAGTTGATCCAGTGTTGTTAGGGCTTGTGTCAGTTGTTGTGCTTCAATTTGGCTGACAGCTTTGGTGAGCATTTGCTCTGCCTCTTGACTGGTGGCGTTTGCCGCAGAGGCCAATTTGGCACTGCTGAGGCAAAGCATGAGCGTACTTAACGCCCCGATTCGAAAGTAATGAGCCATGTGTTATTGATCAATTCAAGTTCGAGCGTTTTTTGATTACGCACTCTTAGAGTGTCTGACGTGTAGCTTTGTAGGAAGCTCACTCTAGCTAGGTTAGGCTTTAGCAGCACAATTTTAATGCCGCTTAGTTCAACCTTGATACGTTTGGGTGCCAGGATGCGCTCTTGTCGATAGTCCATCCATGCTTTTCGAGTACTGCTTTTCGGACTATATCTGGGAGCATAGCTGGCGAAGTAAGCTTTAACGTCTTGTTTTGACCAAGCCTCACTCCAGTGTTTAAGCGCCTGATGAATCGCTTGTTGATTGGCCTTACGTTGCGCCGCTTCTTTTTGTGCCGGTGTTGGTTCGTTGACACTAGGGGTTATGATTGGCGTAGCTGCCGATGGGGCAAGGGATTTTTCTACAGGAGCTGGTGGTGTTTCTTTTTTGCTTTCAGCGACTGGCTGTGGTTGATTGACATAGGTTGTTGCAGGCGATGTGGAAGCAACGGCCTTTGTTTGGGCTGTGTTGTTGTTCGTTTTGGGTGTATCGAGTTGCACACTAACTGTGCGATCGGCACTGGCTAACTCAACCGTAATGGCTTTGGGTTTGTTTGGCTGTAGGGCAAGTTGATAGGATTGACTGGCAAAACCAGCATATAAACGGCGTAGATTTTCGAAAACAACGCCTGCTTGTGGGTCTTTGAGTAAAGCTTGTTCTAAAATCGTGGTTGCTTGAGAAGCCTTACCTGCTAGTGCCAATTCAATCGCTTTTTGGTTGGCATTACTTAACTTAATACCATCAACAGTTGGAAAGCGTTGGTTTGACTTTGCAACATCTATGGGCTTTGGCGACACAGTTGCTAAGCGTGATGGATTGTTTTCTGAGCTACCAACCTCTTTTATATTGCTGGTGTTAGCTAAATTAGGCAGAGGTGGTGTGTGTTGGACAAGCGCTAGTTCATCGTTAACAGGTTCATAACTCAGCCACAATAAAGCAAAAAGGATCACGAGTGTTGCTGCGGATACTAATTTACGTTCTGCTACTAATCTTTCTCCCACACGATGCAGGCGCTCTTTTAACTGCAGTGAAACCTCAGAAGCAGCTGACTCCTGACGTGCCTTTTCGATGGGGGTTAGTTGTTTGAAAATGGAAGACATAAGGTTACTTTAACTGGATTGCCGACATTATAAGGGCTGTTTAGGGTGTTAACAGTAAAACATCGGCAAAAAGGTTAAAGTTTACAGGCTCCACTGGCACAACCATCGTCATCATTGGTGCCGGCACCGTCACGCGTGTTATGGTAGTAGAGGGTTTTGACGCCCATTTTGTAAGCGTAAAGTAAGTCTTGTAACAAGGCCTTCATTGGCACCTTGTCGCCCTCAAAGCGCGTTGGATCATAATTGGTATTGGCCGAGATGGCTTGGTCAACGAACTTCTGCATAATGCCAATCAGTTCAATATAGCCGGTATTGTTGGGAATATTCCAGAGTAGTTCATAGTTGTCGCCGTAGCGTTTGAAACCGGGTACGACCTGTTTCAAAATGCCGTCTTTACTGGCTTTCACCGAAATGAGTCCACGAGGTGGCTCAATACCATTGGTTGAGTTGGTGATTTGTGAAGAAGTCTCACAAGGCATCAACGCAGACAAGGTGGAGTTACGCAGACCGTATTTGAGAATGTCGGCGCGCAAGCCTTCCCAGTCGTAATGTAGCGGTTCAGGGCAAATATCATCCACTTCTTTTTTATAGGTGTCGATGGGTAGTATGCCTTTGGCGTATTTGGTTTCACTAAACCATTCGCAAGCGCCTTGTTCTTTGGCTAGATTATTGGACGCTTTGAGCAGATAGTACTGGAAAGCTTCAAATAAGCGATGCGTTAAACGATTGGCGCTGCCGTTGGAGTAATAAACACCATTTTTGGCCAAGTAGTAGGCGAAGTTGGTGACACCAATACCAAGGGTACGGCGTTTTTTACCATGTAATGCGGCGTTGACTGGGTAGTCTTGATAGTCCAGTAGCGCATCGAGGGCGCGTACTTGAATGTCGGCCAATTCTTCGAGTTCATCGAGCGATTCAAAGGCGCCCAAATTAAATGCCGCTAGCGTACAGAGTGCGATTTCACCATTGGGATCATCGACGTTGTTCAAGGGTTTGGTCGGTAGGGTAATTTCCATACATAGATTAGACTGATGTACCGGAGCAACAGCAGGATCAAAAGCACTATGGGTATTGCTGTGATCGACGTTTTGAATGTAAATACGCCCTGTTTGCGCCCGTTCTTGCATCAGCGTACCAAATAACTCAATGGCTTTGATGGATTTTTTGCGAATACTTTCTTGCGCTTCGTATTGTTGATACAAGCGCTCAAATTCTGCCTGGTCGGCGAAGAAGGCATCGTAAAGCCCAGGCACATCGGCGGGACTGAATAGGGTAATGTTGCCACCTTCAAGTAGGCGTTGGTACATGAGTTTGTTCAGTTGCACACCATAGTCGAGATGACGAGCACGATTTTCTTCTACGCCACGATTGTTTTTCAATACCAGTAGGTTTTCGACTTCTAAATGCCATAAGGGATAGAAAAGGGTGGCAGCACCACCACGCACGCCACCTTGCGAGCAAGACTTAACAGCGGTTTGAAAATACTTGATAAAGGGGATGAGGCCGGTGTGAAAGGCTTCGCCACCACGAATGGTGCTGCCCAACGCACGGATACGACCAATATTGACGCCAATGCCCGCTCTTTGCGACACATATTTAACAATGGCACTGGCGGTAGCATTAATTGAGTCAAGTGAGTCGTCAGACTCAATGAGTACACAAGAGCTGAACTGGCGTGTCGGTGTGCGCACACCTGACATAATGGGCGTAGGTAAGCTCAACTTGAATAGCGAACAGGCATCATAGAAGCGGCGAACGTAATCCAAACGGGTTTCTTTGGGATAGCGGGCAAACAGACAGGCACCAATGAGCATGTAAGCAAACTGTGGGCTTTCGTAAATTTCACCGCTGACACGATTTTGTACCAAGTACTTGCCTTCCCACTGTTTGACGGCGGCATAAGCGAAATTCAGATCGCGCCAGTGGTCAATATAGGTATCGAGCGTTTCTAGCTCTTGTTTGCTGTAATCGGTTAACAGCGCTGGATCATATTTGCCCATGCGCACCATTTTATTGACGTGTTCAAATAGACTGGGCGGGGTAAATCGTTGGTAAGCACGTTTGCGCAGATGGAAAATCGCTAGACGCGCGGCAAGGTGTTGGTAGTCGGGTGTTTCGGCACTGATGAGGTCGGCGGCTGATTTGATGATCAGCTCATGGATGTCGCTGGTTTTAATGCCATCATAAAATTGAATATGTGCTTTTAACTCCACTTGTGACACGGAAACATCTTCCAGTCCCTCTGCCGCCCAGGTAATGACGCGGTGAATTTTGTCTAGATCGATGGGTTCACGACGGCCATTACGCTTGATTGCGGTGAGAGTGGTCATATTGAGTTCCTTTGGTCATTGTGTGCCAAACAGAGTTCTGCGTTAGCTAAATGTGGTTATTTATTGAATTTAGATCACTACATATGGTGTTTAGTTGTTCCATTTTACCAAAAAAAAATTATCAAAACAGTCTTGATTTTTTGCTTTTTTTTCGTCGATTTGGCTGAATCAGTCTCAACACCCTATCTAAGCGGCTTTCGCAAATTATCAGCGGCAAATAATTTTTTTCTTGTTGAGGATTGCTCCGTTTTTTTTGTTAGAATTTGAATCATCATGACATTCATTTTTTCCTTATTGCATAAATTGGCGGCACTCAAGTATAACTTGTTGGCCCTGGGTTATGTGTCTTTGCATTTTGTCTTCATTGCCCTGCTGGGACGGCTTTTTGGTGCCAGTAGCGAAAGTGACGTTTATTTTCTTGCCTTAACCATCGTTGCCTATTTGGGGCATCTGGTTCAAGCTGTGTGGAAGGCTTGGACACCATGGTATGTGGAACGCTTGAAGCAAGATCGACGTGAGGCGGATAAGCTTTACGCTTTATTAATGGTGTGGATTACTGCTGCCTCTTTAGCCATTATCGGTGTCTATGCTTTGGTGCGAAGTGTTTTGCTAGCACAGAACTTCATTTGGCATCCAGAGGTTCAAGATGGCTTGTTTGAGTTTTTAGATGTATTTATCGCCTTTTTGCTTATCCAAAATCTCATTTACATCAATCGTGAATACCTGACACTACACGGCTATTACAGTATGTACTATGCCGTCGATATTTTGGCGTCGGTGCTAAAAATTATCGGCGTTTGGTGGATGTGGGAAAGTCCGAACGTGCATGACTTGGCTTGGATCATGTTGGCGGCTTATGGTGTTGGGTTACTGTGGCAGTGGTCATTGATTTTGGGTAAATTGCAAGCAAAGCTATCGTGGGTGTGGCATGTGCCAGATGATCGCGTAATTGTTTGGAACTCGTCGAAAATGAAACTGGGCTCTTTGGCTTATGATGCCAAAGAAATTTTGTTGGCTGTGGTGTTGACAGCGGCGGGGCCGGGTATTTATTCGCTCTTCTCTTATGCCAGTAAATTTGCTGCGGTGATTTTAGAGGTGGTGAATGCGCCGATTATGAGTGCGTTTAGTGCCAAGCTCAGTCATGCTCATGAAGAGCGTCGTTATTGTGATATTCCACCGCTAGTGAAAACCGCTTTGAGTCAAACAGTGAGCTTGTATGTGCTGGGTAGTTTGTTTGTTTACTTTATGATGCCACATATTATGCAGGTATTTTTTGGTGATAAGTTCTCGCCAGATCAGGTCGATGAAATGCGCTGCATTTTTTTACTATTGTCCGGTTATACCATGACCATTGTGCTGGAGTCGCCTTTCGCTCGCGCGGTAAGTTTGTTCCGTTATTACACCTACGGTATGAATTTGAATTTTATGTTTGGCGCTATTATGTTGTCGGGTTATGGCATATTGTGGTTACTAGGTCGTAGCGATGATTTCTTAATCTTTCTAGGGGTGCTAGTGTTGGCGCAGACGTCGAACTATTTGCTCTATTGGTTGAAGTATCATAAACACTTAAAGCCACGCTTGGCTGCCAGTCATTGTAGGGAGCATGTTTAGTGTACCCTAAAAATATCGCTTCGCTCATTTTTAGAGTCCCTTATTCATTATTTAGCTGGTGGAAGGGTGTTAAATCAATCAGCTCCCTTTCTTCAATACAACCCTTCCCCCAGAACCCCCGACCCTATAAAACTCTGGAGGTTTCCTCTCGTGTTTAGTTCTATTAAAGTTGCGGTTATTATGCCCACTTATAACCGTGCTCATACCATCGTTCGAGCTGTTGAATCGGTGCTGGCACAAACACACCGCAATTGGGAGCTGATTATTCGCGATGATGGCAGTCGTGATAACACTGCTGAAGTCTTAGCGCCTTATTTAACCGATGCGCGCATTCGCTATTTACCTCGAGTCGAAAATAAAGGTGTGAACACCACGCGTAATGAGGCATTGGATGCCATGTCGGATGACGTCTCTGTGGTGACTTTTTTAGATAGTGACGACACTTTAGTACCCGATGCGTTGGCGACGGCTTTATCGGTGATGGCGGCTGAACCACACTATCATTGGGTTAACTTTCCAGCGAAGGATGAAGCAGGTAATACACGCACGCGGTTGTCATCGCCAGAGTTGATCGGTACGCCAGATGTGTTTATTCGCGGTACCGAGATAGGCGGCGAGTTTGTGCAGTTTTTACGTCGAGATGCTGCTAATCAGTTGAGATTTGTTGATGGACTGAATGGTTACGAAGGCATTGCTTGGATTCGTTTGGCACATCAGTTCCCTTGTCGTTTTCGTCCACAACCCTTGCGCGTCTATTGGCAAGATACCGAATCGCTGATTCGTGTCGGTGCTAAGTCGCGTCGTTATTATGATAATCAGGCGCGCGGCATGCAGTTATGGATGGCTGAGTTCGGTCAGCGTTTGGCAGGGCTCAACCCAGCTGGTGCGGCCTTAAACTGGTATGTGTTAGGTCATGCTTATGCCATGCTGGGCGAATGCGCTCAGGCGCGTGTGGCAACCTTGGCGGGCTGGAAATTGAATGGTCGAGATGTGCGTTTGTTACGTAATGTGGGTTCTTTGCTGCGTTGTTGGTTGCACATAGGATTGGCGAAATGAGTGAAGTGCCTTTAGCAGACGCTGAAAGTCGTTTGGTGTTGCTCATCAACTCCCTAGGTAATGGCGGTGCTGAACGGGTGGTGAGTATTTTATTAGACCGTTTGCGTCAGCAAGGCAAGCCGGTACAACTGGTGTGTTTGGAGCGAAATGATTTTTACGCCATCCCAGAAGGCATGAATGTGACCTACTTGTCGGATTTTAACGGACAAGAACCGGGTTGGAAAAAGCTACTTTATTTGCCAGTATTTGCTTGGAAACTCCGTCGTTTGGTTAAGTCACAATCGATTGCTGTGGTGCAGAGTCATGTCTATCGTGCCAATTACGTTAATGGGCTGGCGCGGTTGCTGGGTGCAGGCCATCGCGCGCAAATGGTGAATGTCGGGCAGGTGAGTTTGTATGAACAGGAAGGCTGGCTGGGTAAAATCAATTTATGGCTGATTCGTTGGCTCTATCCGCGCGCTGAACTGCTGATTTTGAAATCGCAGGGCATGAAAGCGGATTTGATGCGATTGATGCCGCAATTGAAGGTGGCACAGACGGTGATTCATAACCCCTACGACGTGGAGAAGATTCAACAACAAGCACAGCGTGAGCCGGTAAATTGGAAAAAATCAGCCGATAAGTTTACGCTAGTATCGGTTGGTCGCTTGATTCCATTAAAGCAGTTGGATGATGTCATTACTGCCTTAGCCAAACTTTCCGAATCAGTTGAGCTGGTGTTGGTTGGTGATGGTCCGCATAAAGATTTTCTCAAAGGGGTGGCGAAAGCGCAGGGTGTTGATGAACGCGTGGTGTTTGTCGGGCGTCAAGAGAACCCCTTTAGCTATGTGGCGCGTGCCGATGCTTTTGTCATGGCATCGCGTTCAGAAGGTTTCCCGAACGTGTTGGCGGAAGCCCTATTATGCGGCGTGCCTTGTATTGCTGCCGATTGTACCAGCGGACCGCGCGAAATTCTCGCGCCCGATAGTGCGCAAGATAAACAGCTACAGCCAGGAGATGGAGTGGAGTGGGCGCAGTTTGGTGCTTTGGTAGCGGTGGGGGATGTAAAAGCGTTAGTTCAAGCTATCGAACACTTAATGCACAACCCGCAACAAGCGCAAGCCTATGCGCAGTTGGGACGAGTGCGTGGTCAGGACTTTAATAGTGAAACAATCGTGCGTCAGTATGCGCAAGTGGTATGGCATGAGTAAAGCAACACAAGAAACCATCTTATTGGTGTGCAATACTGCTTGGGGTATTGCCAATTTCCGTGCTAACTTAATTCAGCATTGGGTGGCCCAAGCTAAGCGAGTGGTCGCTATTGCGCCCAAAGATGCGGTCGCTGAAGCGAAGCTGTCTGCTCTGGGGGCTCAGTTTGAGCCTTTGGCGCTTGATAATCGGGGCAGTAATCCGTTACGTGAGCTAGCGGTGATCTGGCGCTTGCGACAACTCTATCGTCACTATCGTCCGCGTTTGGTGGTGCATTACACCATTAAACCAGTAATTTATGGTTCTTGGGCAGCATGGTTGGCTGGTGTTCCCAGTTTGGCTGTGGTGACAGGGCAAGGCTTCGCTTTTCTCAATAAGGGTCTTAAAGCTTGGTTGGCGCGCAATTTGTATCGCGTGTCCTTAGGTTTTGCTAAAGGCGTTTGGTTCTTAAATCAAGACGATTACCGCTTATTCACACAAACGGGGCTAGCACCGACAGCGAAAAGCGCTATTTTGCCGGGTGAAGGCGTCGATACGGAACGTTTTGCTCCACAAGCGAAGCGAAGCTCTGCGCCAGCACATCATCATGCTGATGGTCGTTTGCGCTTGCTGTTAGTGGCGCGTTTGTTGTTCGATAAAGGCATTGCGGAGTACGCCGAAGCGGGACGATTATTGAAGGAACGTCATCAGCAGCGACCTGATCGGGTTACCGTCGTTGAATTGCAGCTGCTGGGGCCTTTTTATGCACAGAATCCACAAGCGATTTCGCCTGAGCAAATCGCTCATTGGCAAAGCGAAGGTTGGTTGCACTATTTAGGTGAAACGGCCGATGTCACGCCCTATATCGCTGCTTGTGATGCCCTGGTGTTGCCCTCTTATGCCGAAGGCTTGCCCAGAACGCTATTAGAAGCGATGAGTATGGCCAAACCCGTCATTGCCACCGATGTGGTGGGATGTCGTGATTTGGTTGTGCATGAAGTGACGGGTTTATTATGTGAAGCCCGAAATGCACACAGCTTGGCTGATGCGATTGAGCGATTCAGTCACTTATCGCTAGCGCAACGTCAACAGATGGGTGAGTCAGGTCGCTCGCGTGTGCTGGCGCATTTTGCCGATGCGCAAGTGCTGGCGACTTATGATGCTTTTTTGTTGACGCTTGATTGACCCCATGTCTGGTCTGTTGCGTCCATTAAGGATTGGTCGCTTTGTTTTGCCGAATAATCTGGTATTAGCGCCCATGGCGGGGGTAACGGATTTACCTTGGCGTAATCTGTGCCGTGAATGGGGCGCGGGTTACGCGGTGGGTGAGATGTTGCATAGCCGAGGTGATTTAATGGGGCGCGATAAAAGCCTGTTTCGCGGTGTGCAGCAACAGGAGCAGGCACCGATTGCCATTCAGTTGTTAGGAAATAATCCACAGGACATGGCCGAGGCGGCTAAAGCGCAAGTCGCTGCGGGTGCTGATATTATTGATATTAATATGGGCTGTCCGGCAAAGAAAGTTTGTGCTGTGGCAGCGGGTTCGGCGCTGCTTGATAATGAGCGGTTGGTGGCGCAAATTTTGGCTGCTGTGGTGCAAGCCGTACCGACAACGCCCGTGACGTTAAAAATACGTACCGGTACGAAGAGGAGTCAAAAAAACGCTAAACAGATAGCAAAAATTGCCGAAAATGAAGGAATTCAATTGCTTAGTGTGCACGGTCGTACCAGAGAAGATAAGTTTTCAGGGTCGGCCGAGTACGATACCATTAGCGATGTGGTGCAATCAGTTTCGATTCCTGTGTTGGCTAATGGCGATATTGATACGCCGCAAAAGGCTGAACAGGTATTGCGTGATACGCAGGCGGCAGGTGTGATGGTGGGTCGGGCGGCTAATGGACGCCCTTGGTGGTTTAGGCAGGCGGCACATTATTTGACCACGGGCGAAGCCTTAGCAGAACCCGAAACACAACTTATCCACGAAGTTATCCACAGGCATGTGCGTGAGTTACACCACTTTTATGGAGATTTTATCGGAGTGCGTATGGCACGCAAGCATTTAGTTTGGTACGTACCTTATCTGGCATTAACGGTAGAGCAACGTCGTCAGTTGATGAGTGCAGAAACGCCAACAATGCAACTATCAATTCTTTTAGCTACCCTGCAATCGCTGTCACAAAGCCTTAACTAAGAGGAATCATCATGACCTCAAAACTTAAACACCCGATTTGGTCTTACGGTTTAGTGCTGTTGCAGTTTGGCAGTATTGCCATGATCCTGACTTCGGGCGCTTGGTGGACAAATCACTGGCTCAGTTGGTCTGCACAGGTTATCGGTTTGCTATTGGGCTTGTGGGCCGTCCATACTATGCACTGGGGGCGCTTCAATATTATTCCCGATCCGAAAGAAGACAGCCAATTGGTTGAAATCGGTCCTTATCGTTGGATTCGACATCCTATGTATGCGTCTATTTTGTGGTTGCTGTTTCCTATGCTGATCGCTGATGGTGATCTATGGCGCTGGATGTGGTTTTTGGGTTTGGTGCTGACTTTGCTGGTTAAACTGCATTACGAAGAGTTTTTACTCAAGCAACGCTTTAGTGACTACGCTAGGTATCAACAGCGATCTTACAAATTACTACCTTGGATCTATTAAGCTGTGCTTGAGATGTTCGTTAGTTAACAGGGGTTAAGGATCCATTGACTAATTGCCAGTGTTGAGTTGCTGGCATGGTGAGACGGTCGCGATGGGTAGCCGTGAGAATGGTTTGAGCACCTAATTGCGGTAGCAACGTCAGGACACGCTGTTGGTGCTCTTGGTCCAATTCTGCGGCCAAATCATCCAGCAATAAAATCGGTATTTCTGCCAGTGCTAAACGTAAATGCTGGCTTTGTGCTAACAGCAAACTTAAGGCAAGTAGTTTTTGTTGACCACGTGATAGCACGCTCAAAGCGTCACGTTCGTGCAGTCGTAATTTTAGATCAGCGCGATGAGGGCCGGCTTGGGTATAACCTAGTTGCCTGTCGTGTGGTAGTTGGTTTTGCCACAAGCTCAGTAGATCCTGTTCACTGTCCCAGCCAGCGTGGTAGGCCAGTTCAATCTGAGCCAAGCTATCGCTAACTTGAGACATGATGGGCTGGGCTGTCTTTGCTAGTGCGTTAAGGTAACGCAGGCGAATGTCATGCACTTGTAAAGCGGCTTCGAGCAACGGCTTATGCCATAGGGTAATTTCAGCATTAGGGCGCTGCTGACGTAGTGCGTGGTTGCGTTGTTTCAGTGCATGTTGATAGTGACGCCAAGCATTGAGGAAGCTGGGTTCATGATAAAAGGCACCCCAATCCATAAAGCGACGACGCTCGTTAGGTCCTTGTGTGAGCAAGTCTTGGCTTTCAGGTGAGAAGACTTGTACTGGCAGTTGTTGCGCTAACATGGCTTGATTGGCAGCGTTTTCGCCATTAAGTCTTAATTGGGTTTGTTGCTTTTCTCTTTGCCAGCCCAGTCGTTGATGTCCTAAGCGGTTTTCGATTTCAGCATAGAGGGTGAGCTGTGTTGCTTGCCATTGCTGGCAGCGTTGTAAGCGATTTTCTCGAAATGAACGCCCAGACGATAGCAGCGCTATACCTTCTAACAGCGCTGTTTTTCCCGAACCATTATGGCCAGTAACCAGTAAACAATCGCTGTCGATACGACAGTCTAAGGGGGCGAGGTTGCGCAGCCCGTTGAAAACGAGCCGCTGAAGTCGTGCCATGCGTCTGACTAGAGACGCATTGGCATAATCACTTGACTTACTTGTATGCTGTCATTTTCGATACCGTAGGCTGCTAGGCAAGCAGCGCTACCATCGCGTAAGGCAAGGAAGGCGTTTTCATGAGGAATGGCACCCAGTGCCTCTTGCAAGTAACGCAGGTTATAACCGGTAACGAAAGCATCGCCATTGAAGCTGGCTTCGATGAATTCATCTGCTTCATCTTGTTCAGGGTTATTGGTCGTTAGTTCAATACTATCGCTAGAAACGCTCATGCGCACGCCACGTAGTTTGTCGTTGGCTAAAATAGAAACGCGCGATAAGGCTGTCAGTAGCTCGGCTTTGTCGACCGCCAGCATGTAAGGCATATTGACTGGGATGACGCGTTGATATTCAGGGAATTTGCCTTCAATCAGTTTCACTTTCATGCTCAGGTTGTCTAGGTTAAGTGTCAGGTAGTTTTTGGCCAAGCCGAGCGTTACATCACCGTTGTCGTTGAGGGTTTTCAGTAATTCATTGACGCTACGACGTGGCACGATGAGTTGTGTTTTTTCAGTTTGCGATTGTGCCAAGGTGGTACTGGCTTTAGCTAAACGGTGACCATCAGTCGCCACTAAGGTCAGTTGATCGCCATCCATTTCTACGAGCATGCCGTTAAGGTAATAGCGTACGTCTTGTTGCGCCATGGCAAATTCAACTTGCTTCATCATCTTCGCCAACACCGACTGAGCAATGACGGCAGTCGTTTCCTGCGCACTGACATCAATCAGCGGGAAGTCGGCTGCATCCAAAGCGGATAATTTATAACGACTACGTCCCACTTTCATCACCGCTTGATGCGCTTCAATGTCGAATTGCAAGCGCGTTCCATCGGCCAGAGTTGAAATCAAATCATAGATTTTACGTGCAGGTAAGGTTACAGAACCGTCTCGAGAAGCCTGAACCACTTCTTGTAGCTGAATGGTGACTTCCATTTCGATATTGGTTGCGGTGAGGCTGAGGTTACTTCCCTGAATCACCAACAAAATGTTCGATAAAATGGGCTGGGTATTCTTGCGCTCGACCACGCCGATAATGGCTTTCAGCGCGTTGAAAAGTGGGGTGCGGTCTATGGTAAAGTTCATGGTCATTTCCCGAAGCTTTGTCAGCAAGTTGCATTAAATTTAATTTTAACAAATTATAGCGAAGTTAAGTACGAAGAATGCGCAATAAAGTAGCCACTTCTTCATCCAGCTGTCGATCCGATTCGCGCAGTTTCACCACTTGTCGGCAAGCATGCATTACGGTGGTGTGGTCGCGTTTATAGGCGACGCCAATTTCTGGCAGTGAATGACTGGTTAACTCTTTCGAAATGAACATGGCAATTTGGCGTGGACGCGCGAGATTGCGCGTGCGCTTATCAGAGGTGAGATCGCTCACACGCAGTTTATAGAAGTCAGCCACGGTTTTCTGAATGTTGTCGAGCGTGACCATGCGTTCTTGGGCCGCAAATAAGTCGCGTAAGGCTTCTTTCGCAATATCAACCGTTAAGGGACGATGCGTCAGCTGGGTAAAAGCAATGACGCGGTTGAGCGCCCCTTCCAACTCACGCACATTAGAATGTAAACGCTTAGCGATGAGGAAGGCGACATCGTTGGGTAAGTCAACTTGTAACGCAGCGGCTTTCTTCTGCAAAATAGCGACACGCATTTCAAATTCGGGCGGTTCGACGGCAATGGTGAGTCCCCAACCAAAACGCGATTTCAGGCGTTCTTCGAGGCCGGTGATTTCTTTGGGAAATTTGTCCGAGGTGAGCACCACTTGTTTGTTGCCTTCTAGTAGTGCATTAAAGGTATGGAAAAACTCTTCTTGCGTACCCGTCTTATCGGCAAAGAACTGAATGTCGTCAATCAGTAAGGCATCGAGCGAGCGGTAAAAGTCTTTGAATGCTTCAATTTTTTGGTGACGAATGGCCGTAACCATATCCTGTACAAAACGTTCTGATGAAAGATAAACCACTTTGGCATCGGGATTAATGGCCAAAATATGGTTGCCAATGGCATGCATTAAGTGTGTTTTGCCCAAACCAACACCGCCATAAATAAAGAGCGGGTTGTAAGCACCGCCAGGATTACTGGCCACTTGATGTGCCGCTGCATTGGCTAGCTGATTCGCTTTACCTTGTACAAAGCCATCGAAGGTGTAGATACGATTCAAACCACTGTTAATCTGGCTACTGCTTTTGCTGGTGTGGTTGCTCGTTGTTTTGCTTTCCGTTGGCTTGGCGGCCATAACAGGCGTTGGCTTGGGGTCGTGATTAACCGTCATCGCACTGCTAAACTGTCCTTCGTCGATGGTCAATTGCCAGTCACGATGTGCCTTGTGTCTGACGCGAATAAAGGCATCTTGAATATGTTCCCACAGTTTGTCTCTGACCCAATCAAAAATAAATGAATTGGGCGCGAGTAGTTGCAAGGTTTGGTGTTCGTGATGTTCAACCGCTTGTAGCGGACTGATCCACGAATTGAACTGTTGTGGGGATAGACTGTGTTCCAGTTCTTGTAAACAATCTGACCAAAGGCTGCTCAAAATAGATTTCTCTCAACAGGTTAACAGACAGCGGTTTATGGTGATTTAGTATGCAGTAGCGCTGTGCTTTAAGCGCTTAATCTGTACCGCGTCTGGCATGTCTTAAAAGGTGAAACAACTTATTATTCTAGCTGGTTGTGTGAACTGAAAACAAGGACAAAACAAGCGATGGCTTGAACTGGTGTTTGCTTTAAAGTGAGAAACACCATAGGTTGTGGATAACTTAATGATTGGTCAGTGTTAAGATCGATTTGACCTAAAATCCAAATTTCACAATCATCATGAAGCCCAGCAACATCAGCAATAATGAGAAACCTTGCTTGAGCTGTTTGGTGGGTAGTCGGTGCACCAGCATAGCGCCCAGAGGCGCGGTGATCAGGCTACTGCTGACGAGCATAACGACCACAGTCCATTGGTTCAGCTCACTGGTCAGATGGGTGAGCGTGCCTGCGGTAGCGATAATGACACCGAGTACACTGGAGGTGGCAATAGCAGTTGCCAAAGGCAGGCTATGCCAAACCATCCAAGGTGTGTTGAGTGTACCGCCGCCAATGCCTAATAAAGCGGACAGAGCGCCAGAAAGACTGCCGAAAATATGACCATGTATAACCGATGGTTGAGGTTTGGTTTGTTGCGGTGGCTTGCCGTAAAACATATAGGCGGCAATCAGGATTTCAAAAATACCGAAAGCTAAGCCAAGCAGTGTGGTCGGCAGCGAACTGGTTAGGAATGCGCCAATGACGGCACCAATTGCCAGAGAAGGAGCGAGACGCTTGACGTAAAACCAGTCAACTTTCTGCTGCTTAATTTGCGTGATCGCTGCTGATAGGCCGGTAATGACAATGGTCGATAGGGCAATGGCAATAGCGCTGGCCAGTGCGCTTTGTTCGTCGGCTAAGGCAAGTAGAGGTAAGAGGATAGACAATGCGGGCACGAGAATCAGGCCGCCGCCAATGCCAAAGAGTCCCGCTAATAAACCGACGCAAGCCCCTAAAGCCAGTAAAATGAGCCATTCCATGTGTTTTCCTTGAAGGAATTCTGATAAAGATAATGCTTTAAAGCTTGCGTTATTTTAGTGAACATAATAAAATTTTCTGTTTTGAGTTTCCAGTAATTTTTTAGGAGTAGGCCATGAAGCGTACATTCCAACCTAGCGTGTTGAAGCGCGCTCGCAACCACGGTTTCCGTGCTCGTATGGCAACTAAAGGCGGTCGTAAAGTCCTGGCTAATCGTCGCGCGCAAGGTCGCAAACGTTTAACGACTGTTTAAGTTAGGCTTGCTTTTTTGCTATGCAGCCGTCGGAGTCACTCGGTCGGCTAGAGTCTGCACGGGAAAAACCTTTTGGCTTTTCTCGTGACAAGCGCTTACTGACAGGCAAGGACTACAAACAAGTCTTTGACCATGCCAAGCGCATTGGTAATCCGCATTGGACCGTTTACGGTTGGCGTCATCAGCAGCCACAAGCCCAGTTAGGCTTGGCCATTGCTAAGAAAACCTTGCGTCGTGCTCACGAACGCAATCGACTTAAACGCCTTGCGCGTGAAACCTTCCGACAAATGCATGGGCAACTATCGGGTGTCAGCCTGATCGTTATGGCAGGCAAAGCCGCTGAAAGTGCAGACAATGCGACACTCGTTGCGCAATTGACCAAGTTATTCAATTACTTTTTGCCTAAGTCCCAGTCAAAAAATGCACCCTCGTCAACACAATCCCATCAACCCTTAATAGCCACAGAGAATTCTTCGCACAGGACAGCATCATGACCAATTTTCGCGCCCTTTGGTGGATAGCCCTTATTTTCACTCTGTTTATGCTCTACACCGAGTGGACATACTTTGTTGCACAGAAGCAGCAACCGGCTCAGCCAGTTGTGAGTCAGTCGGCGACAAGGCTAACGACAGCGGGTGATGTGCCGCAAGCGCCAGTTTCCCTGACGGCTTCGGCGGGTGATGTGCCAGCTACGGCGATTTCTCAGCCAAGTATCCAACGCGTGACGGTCACCACCGATGTGTTGAATATTCAGTTAGATACTAAAGGGGGTGATTTACGTTTCGCCAGCTTGTCTGCTTATCCTGTTTCTCGTAGCGATGAGGTGCCTTTTACCCTCATGTCGGACAAGTCGCCTTACCTGTTTTTAGCGCAAACAGGCTTTTCAGCACAAGGTAGTTCGATTGCGCCGAATCACCATGAAGTGTTTAACGTTGCCAAAACTGAGTTTTCCTTGGCTGATGGTGTGGATGAATTGCGCGTGCCGATGACGTGGGAAAAAGATGGTGTTAAGGTGGTTAAAACCTATATTTTCAAACGTGGTAGTTATACCATTGGCGTTGAATATGCGGTGACCAATGCGACCGAGCAGTCTTGGCAGGCAGCGCCTTACTACCAGTTAGTGCGCAATACTTACGACCCTACATCGAGTTTCTGGTTGCCAACTTATACCGGTGGTGCGGTTTACGATCCGGTTAATAAGTTCGATAAAATCGCTTTCGACGATATGAAAAAACAAGCTGTGAGCAAAGATGCTGCTGGCGGTTGGTTGACCATGATGCAACATTATTTCTTGGCGGCTTTCGTACCCAACGCGCAAGACAACATGCATTATTACTCGAAAGTACTGGAAAGTGAGCGCTATGCCTTAGGTATGATTGCACCTGCCATGACGGTTGCTGCGGGTGCCAGTGTTACGAACATGGTGCAGTTGTACGCGGGTCCTAAATTGCAAGGTGATTTAGAAGCCTTAGCACCAGGATTAGAGCTGACGGTGGACTATGGTGTGCTCGCTTTCATGGCGCAGCCCATGTTCTGGTTGTTGGAGCATTTGAGCAGTTGGGTTGAGCCTTTCTCTGGTCTTTGGAGTTGGGGCTGGGCGATTATCCTGCTCACCATTTTGTTGAAAGCGATGTTCTATAAGTTGTCGGAAGCGGGTTACAAGTCGATGGCGAATCTGCGTAAGCTAGCGCCGCGCTTGCAGCACTTAAAAGATAACTACGGACATGATAAGATGATGTTCCAACAGAAAATGATGGAGCTTTACAAGACCGAAAAAATTAACCCATTGGGTGGTTGTTTACCAATCTTAATTCAAATTCCGGTGTTCTTGGCGCTGTACTGGGTATTATTGGAAGCGGTTGAGCTACGCATGACGCCATTTATGTGGTTGGATGACCTATCTCAGTATGACCCTTTCTTTATTCTGCCAATCTTGATGGGTTTGACCATGGTCATTCAACAGAAGTTGAATCCACCGCCGACGGATCCGATGCAAGAAAAAGTGATGAAGTTTCTTCCTTACATTTTCACCCTAACCTTTTTGTTTATGCCTTCAGGTTTGGTACTCTACTGGGTCGTTAATAATAGTTTATCGATTTTGCAACAATGGCATATTACGCGTAAAATCGAAGCTATGGATAAGCCAGAAGCGCATCATAAGGCTTAACGCTTGAGTGAATAGAGAAAATAGCGGCACAAGCCGCTATTTTGTTACAGTTAATCAGGTTACTGGGAGTCTATTGAAAAAATGCAAAAGACACTATTTATTCGTGCAGAATGGGATGAGGAGACTTCTGTTTGGGTGGCAACGTCGGATGATGTTCCAGGTTTGGCTACAGAAGCGGATACCATTGAAAAACTCTCTGAAAAATTAAATGACATGATACCAGAGCTGTTGGCGTTGAATGGTCGTGTGAGTATGCCAGAAATACCATTTGAACTATTAGCTCGTCGCTTTTCAGTTGTTTCTGGAATGAGTGCATAAGATGGGTGTTAGCTTAACGCCCGAGCTCATTCGTTTGCTTAAGCAGGCAGGTTGTGAGTTCATTCGTCATGGCAAAGGTGACCACGACATTTGGTATTCTCCTATAACGCAACTTCACTTCCCCGTTGACCAAAAAATAAAGTCACGTCACACCGCCAACGCTGTCTTAAAACAGGCAGGCTTGCCTAAGTTCTTTTGATGACTTTCTCTATGACAGAAACCATTGCAGCTGTTGCTACACCGCCTGGTCGAGGTGGGGTGGGTATTGTGCGTGTATCAGGCGAGAAGGTTGCCGCCATCGCACAAGCGATACTGGGCTTTATGCCGAAACCCCGTTATGCGCATCACACGCCTTTTTTAGCGGCGGATGGTCAGCCCTTGGATGTGGGCATTGCTGTGTTTTTTCCCAATCCGCATTCTTTTACTGGTGAAGATGTGCTGGAATTGCAGGGTCATGGTGGACCTGTGGTGATGCAATGGCTATTGAGTCGTGTGTGCGAGTTGGGTGCGCGTCTAGCCAGACCAGGTGAGTTTTCTGAACGGGCGTTTTTGAATGATAAATTGGATTTGGCGCAAGCTGAAGCCATTGCCGATTTAATTGCCGCCAGTTCTGATATTGCCGCTAAAAGCGCCTTGTCGTCCTTGTCTGGACATTTTTCTCAGCAAGTACATCGTCTTGTTGAATCGGTCATTCAGTTGCGTCTGTATGTGGAAGCGGCGATTGATTTCCCAGACGAGGAAATCGACTTCCTCGGTGATGGTGTGGTCTTGTCACGTTTGATGGGTATTCAGGCTGAATTAGCCAGTTTGAGTGCAAAAGCGCAGCAAGGCGCGCGATTACGTGACGGCATTAGTTTGGTGATTGCTGGTCAACCCA
>JACXUY010000085.1 GCA_014763665.1 Gammaproteobacteria bacterium | reverse complement strand
CTGAATCACACCCGGCTCAACATCGACTTCAAATTCATCAGGCCGGTAATCGAGGATATGTGTCAAATGCCTGGATACATCAATCACCACCCCCGAACCAATCGCCTGCCCGCCCAAGGATGTACCGCCGGCGCGCAGCGTCAGGGGCAGGTGTGCTGACAATGCATTTCGAGTGGTTTCCAGCAGCTGGCCTATCGCTTGAGGAGTGCTAACCTTATCCGGCCAGATTTCAAAAACAGAGGCATCGCTTGCCATCTTATGCATCATACCGCCTTCTTAAAGCCCGCCAGCTTTTTCTCCCACTCCCACGCGTGCTCGATAATCGTTTCCAGGTCGGGATAAAGCGGCGTCCACTTGAGTTCCTCCATTGCCAGAGATGCGTCTGCAACCAATACCGCCGGGTCCCCCGCTCTTCTTTCGCCCTCTTCAACGACTACCCGACAACTGTCCTGAGCGACCACCTTTTCCGCAACATCCAACACCTGCTGAACTGAGTAGCCAGCGCCGTTTCCTAAATTAAAACAAGAAGCGCCTTGTTCTCCGCCTTCGACAAGAGCGTTTAGAGCCTGCGCGTGTGCACAGCAAAGGTCATAAATATGAATGTAATCTCTTACACAGGTGCCGTCCTCTGTCGGATAATCGCGCCCGAAAACGGTAATGCTTTTACGTCGCCCGGAAGCAGCCTGCAAAATCAACGGAATCAGATGCGTTTCAGGATCATGACATTCCCCTAACTCACCGTCAGGATCTGCGCCACAAGCATTAAAATAACGCAAAGAAATAGAGTTCAAGCCATAAGCTTGTGCATAATCTTGTAAAATTCGTTCAATGATTAACTTGGAAGCGCCGTAGGGATTAATCGGTTTTTGCGGATGTTTCTCATCGATAGGAACATATTCAGGCTCACCAAAAGTCGCGGCCGTAGATGAAAAGATAAAGTTTTTGACGTTGTGGCGTACCATCACATCTAAGAGATTAAGTGTATTAGCCACATTATTTCGATAATACTTAGCCGGATTACTAACGGACTCCCCCACCAAACTATTCGCGGCAAAGTGCATTACAGCATCGAACGCGCCTGCTTTAAAAAGCGTTTCCATTAAAGACAAGTCTTGCAGGTCACCGACCACAAGTTCGCCATATTTCACCTGCTCACGAAAACCAGTCGTTAGATTATCCAGAACACAAACATGATGACCAACTTGCGACAACATCTTGACCATATGCGAACCTATATAACCTGCACCACCAACAATTAAGATATTCATAATTAGTCTTTATCTTCCTTATTAAAATCTGCTTTCGAAAACTGCGACAAAATCATAAGGATTAAAACCACATAGAAATGAAACTGGAATTTCATGGTAATGGTCTGATCCGAAAGCATGAACTCGAACAAAGCTTCAATTAATACAATCCCTAAGAGAGCCAAATAGACTTTATCCATAACCTGGGCACCAATTGCATCAGCCAATTGCTTAAACAGGTACACAAGCGGATAAATTAGAACGCTCAGCACTACGACAAACCCAATCAATCCTTTTTCAGAAAGCAAAAGCATGTAGTCATTATGCGGATGACCCCATGAATGACCAGCAATGCCCGTCACCCGTCCCTCCAACCTGTACATCTCAAAAATTTTATCGAAACTATTAAAGCCCCACCCCCAGAATGGCTTTTCGCAGAAGGCTAACCAGGTTGCTTTCCACATCTCAAATCGAAAACCGAGAGATGAATAGGAGTTGCCGTTGAAATAAGCCTGAATACTGTCTATAGTCTGCAGAACCCTTTGCTCTATGGGCAATTCTTTCCAAAATAACGCAACAAGGATAAGCAGTAAAAAGGTGAAAACTAAAGCTTCCTTAAACTTCTTTCTGTCCGTCTGATAAACAACATACAAAACCGTAATAAATGTAATTAGAACTGTTGCCCATCCACCCCGCGAACCAGACAAAAAACTCAGAGCAATTCCAGAAACTGCTCCGACTAAGGCAACGTATCTCCATAAATTCTGTTTCAATCCAAGGTAGGCCACTAACGACAATACCCCTAACAACATCCCCATGTTGCCGCGGGTAATTGGCGTTTCCAACAACCCAATACCTCTATAGGGTTGCTCAATGACAATCAATATCGAATAGACTAGAGCATAAAGCGCCGCCGCCGAAATAAGCTTAAAAATCACTTGCGGATTAAAACTGAAGCGGTAATGGACAAAGAGAGCAGATATAAAGTAAACAAGCACCAAGTCTCTAAAATTTTGGTATCTGTACTCAAACAGGATAAGAAACTCTTCTCTGAGCATAATGCTTATCGTAATAAAAAAAAATACGGTAAAAAACAGATGCGACTGTACTTTTAAAGCTCCTTCCAAAGCGATCTTTTCTTTAAAACGAAAATGAATGATCATGCCCCATAAGGCGATGAGGTATAAAAAAATATCGACCTGTTTAAATAATGTCGCAGAACTAATAAAAAATATCAGGAGCAATAAAAATAAAACAAAGTGTTGCGCCCTTTCAGCAAAAAAACTCATACATCCAGCCACTGTTTTGCTATATTTTTTACGTCAAACTGTTGCATTCTTAAACGCGCGTTATGTGACAAGATCACCCGCAAAGAGCCGTCATTGGCTAATTTCATCATTTCAGACGCCAGTTGACGCACATCTTCACATTCAACAAGAATTCCCTGTTGCTGTGATTGAATAATTTCATCCGGCCCGTTTGGACAAGTAAAGGAGATAACCGGCAATTCCACCGCCATTGCTTCCATTAACACCAAAGGCCACCCCTCCAAACGCGACGACATAACATAAATATCAGCCTGCTTAATAATGGCAAATGGATTCTCCACGGCGCCCAAAAGCGTCACCTTATCCTTCAGCCCTAGCTGATCTATCTGCATTTGCAGAGCTTGATGCTCGTCACCCTCTCCCAAAATCCACATCCTTGCGTTCGGAAGTGACGAAACTGTTTCAGAGAACGCGGCGATTAATAAATCGAAACCTTTATGCTTGTGCAAGCGCCCCACACCGACAAAATGAATTTCTCCGTCTTTTTTAGGAAGTTGAAATTGCGGTGCCTCCGACATCCGAAGGTCAACCATTTCCAAATCAATCGGATTTGGCCGGAAAACCACTTTCCCGGATTCCGTTACCAATTCAGCCAAACCGTCCACAACACCTTGCGAAACGCCTAAAATCTTATATGCGTAAGGATAGACACGCTTAACACGTCGTGTAACCTTAGCCGAAAACTTCTGAATGGGGTTATGCACGGTTAAAATCGTTTTGTGATTAACACCCGCCAACTTCGATGCGATAGCCAAAGGATAGTTTGCATCTTCAGAAAACCCGTAAATACGGTCAAATTGGTTTTTCTTCAATAACTTATAAAGAAAAAACACCTGACTAAAAATACTTCCTCGCAAAAAAATGCCCTGCTGGATTATGGTGCCTCCGACTGGGTAACTGGGTTCGCTCTCCCTAAATAGGCTAACAAACACTTCGTGTTCTTTCGCCCACTCTTGGGACAGCAAGCTTAAAACGCGCGAAACCCCAGCTCTGACAACACCATTAGCAACAATCAATATTTTCACATTATGCCTCCTGCATTACGCAAGGTAGCTTCTTAACCTTGAGTCCAGTTTGAAGCTCCGAGAAATACAAATTCATCAGACGTTCGGCCATAAAGCCAAAGACTCTAGCCTGGTAGGAATAAGCGCTCATCTTGATACGCTTTTCGACTTCAAACAAAATACCAAACAACCATTCACAATATTCGTTAAAAAGCGCTCTGCGCATCACAAACATATTCGCCCAGAACTGTTTTTTTGTTTTATCAAAATAATGTTGAATAGAATCAATTTTTTCAGGATGTCGCTCAGCCAGCACATCCATCAAAACTTGCCAATCTTCAGGAATGTGTCTACAGCGGTAATGTTTAGCAATGGACAACGAGTTCCGTTCCTCTTTGGGCAACAAAACCTCATATTTTAAAAGTAGTTTTTGCAAACTCTGATCAGAAAAAAACAACTCAACCTGCCCTGAATTCTGGATGTAATATTTTGGAGTCCATAAGTCTTGAACATGGAACTTAGTTGCAAGAACGCGACGATAATGGAACAAACCGACATGACTATATCCTGCCGACAGATTCTTCCAGGCCCAATACATAGCCGTTAATTCACAAAAATGCGGGTTTTTGCTAGAAATATTAACCCCCGCGTTATCACTGAGCCAGTAATCGGGAACATTAATGGAATGATTGACTGTAATCGGATGTGCGATGGGGGTATCCAACATCACTTCGGGTTTATGAGTAACGACCAGTACGATTGGTTTCATTTACTTTCCTCTAACCACGAAGGCATCGTGTTACCTTGTTCACAGGCAAGCAAAAATGTTTCAGCCACAATCATTGCCTCGGCAATTGTGACGTCCATATCCAAATAACGATAAGTTCCAAGCCTTCCTAAGAAGGTGACATTTTTCTCTTGCTTCGCAAGCTTAATATAGGAATCAAGCTGCCCTTGCTCAGAAAGAAGTTTAACGGGATAGTAAGGAATATCGCCGTTTCCGCAGGAACGGCTGTATTCTCTGTAACAGATCGAATGTGCATGATCTTCCCACGGAGAAAAATGTTTATGCTCGGTAATACGTGTATACGGAACCTGCTCATCGCAATAGTTGATAACCGCCGTCCCCTGATAATCACCTTCGGCATAAAACGCTTCAAAGTCTAAAGTGCGATAGGGCAGACGACCGAATTTATGTTTGAAATACTTATCGACAGGTCCTGAGTAAAAGACATGGTCAAAGTCCGATTTACTATCCGGGTCAAAATCTGACGACAAATTCAACGAAATGAGCGGATGCTCAAGGAGCTTTTCAAAAATTTCGGTATAACCGTTTTTGGGCATACCCTGATATTTATGATTGAAATAATTATCGTCGTAGTTGAAACGCACCGGTAGGCGCTTGAGAATACTTGCTGGCAAGTCGCTCGGATGAATGCCCCACTGCTTCAAGGTATAGCCCTTAAAAAAAGCTTCATACAAATCGTGTCCGAGAAATTTCAAGGCCTGATCTTCAAAGCTCTGCGGCTCATCTATGTCCTTTTCGGCAACTTGCTCAATAAACGCCTTAGCCTCAGATGGAGAAAAGGTTTTATTAAAAAACTGGTTAATGGTCAGCAAATTTACTGGCAACGAAAAAACGCGCCCCCCGGTAATCGCTTTGACTCGGTTTACAAAGGGCATGAATTCACTGAATTGATTAACAAAATTCCATACACGCTCATTGTCCGTATGAAAAATGTGGGGACCATAAACATGTTTCATAACATTTGTTTTAGGATCTCTTTCCGAATAACAGTTTCCACCTAGATGGGATCTGATTTCAAATACAGTGCATTTATGCCCTGACTTTGCCAATAGATGCGCTACAACCGCACCTGAAAACCCTGCACCAACTATTGCAACTTCCATAATGTCTCTTTTCTTATTAACCAACGCTCAACCCATTAAACGCTTTGTACCATTCCATAAATCGCCCTATCCCTGTTTCAATCTCAGTTGCCGGTTTGAACCCGACATCTTCCATCAAGTCGGATACATCCGCAAAGGTTCTGGGGACATCTCCCGCCTGCATTGGCAGGTGATTGCGAACCGCCTGT
>JACXUY010000084.1 GCA_014763665.1 Gammaproteobacteria bacterium | reverse complement strand
GGATTAAGAAAAGCGACACTCGACATGCCACAAGCACAACCCCTTTCAGAACAGGCAGCTGTCGGTGCGGCTATGCTAGCACTTAAATCTCTTGGCGAGCTCTAAAAACACAACGGGAAAGGGGATCTGGGGGGAAGGGATGCAGAAAAGTTGTATGTAATCACCTGATTTAGTCCCTTCCACCAGAGACTAAATAAATTTGGGAATGCTAAAAACGCCACGCAGCGAGGTTTTTAACGATGCCCCTTATCGAATATGACGAGCGTGTAAACTTCTTAATGCTGCCACATCAACATAATTTTCTTTCATTTGACCAGCTAACACCTGCATGGGGCTATTAGGTTCACCAAGATCACTTAGCACAACAGCCGCTGGTGAAAAATCGTCGTGCTGGGTATAGCCGTTAACGGTAATGAGCGTTTTGATGCCAGCACGAGTCGCTGATTGCACACCATTGTAGGAATCTTCAAAGGCCAAACAATCTGAGGCACGCAACTTCATCTTTGCTAAAGCGTATTGATAAATATCTGGTGCCGGTTTTTTCGCTGGCACAATATCACCCGCAGCAATCACTTCGAACCAATCAATACTTTGCGCCCCTAAAGTGTGCGTCAACAATGCGGTTACATTGGCTGGCGTGGTTGTCGTGGCAATGGCCAATCTTAACCCCGCTGAACGTGCCTCATGAATCAAGCGTTCAACGCCTTTTCTTAATGGAATCTTACCTTGGGACAAAAGTTGTGTGTAAATTTCGGTTTTTTTCGCCTGTAATTGCACAATACGTTCAGGCATGGTGTCGTTCCATTCGTTCGGGCGATGCGTTTTCAAAAAGTGCGTCATGCGCTCTTTACCACCTGTCACGGCTAACAACTCACCATAAAGTGCCTCATCCCAGTGCCAATCTAGTCCTGTATCAGCAAAAGCCATGTTAAAAGCAATACGATGACCATCTCTTTCGGTGTCCGCAAGCGTGCCATCAACGTCAAAAATTAATGCCTGTAACATTCGTGAATTTTCCATAATTTAGCCTTAATAGTGCGGACTCTATCATATTTTGGTGACAAATCCCACTAAATACTTGTCAGCAGTAGGGAAAACTGTTATAAATCGCCTCCTAATTTGCTTTCCCAACCAAGGGGGGATTTGAACACATGTCATCGACTCAACCAAAGTTTTTAGAAGATTACCCTACTTATCAGCCTGAACCGGGCGAAGAGTACATGAGTCCGAGAATGCTGGCTCATTTCCGTAACAAACTACTCTGGTGGAAAGAGCAATTGCTAGAAGAGATGAATGCCACCATCAATCATCTTAAAGAAGACTCTGCCATGCCGGCCGATCCTAATGATCGCGCCAGCCAAGAAGAAGAATTCAGTCTTGAATTACGTACCCGTGACCGTGAACGCAAGCTGATTGCCAAGGTCGAAGCAACATTAAAGCGTATTGATGATGGTGATTTCGGTTATTGTGTTATCACCGGAGAAGAAATCGGCCTAGAGCGATTAGAAGCGCGTCCGACGGCTACCATGACGGTTGAAGCCAAGACCATGCAAGAATTGCGTGAAAAACAAGGTGTTGCATGACATTTTTCAAATTTGCTTAATCACTAACCTTGGTTAGCCCTATCGTTACGGGGCGCTTTGCCCCTTCCCCTACAGGCGACCTCCATCTCGGCTCTCTCGTGGCGGCAACGGCCAGCTACCTCAATGTTAAGCAACAACAGGGGCGTTGGTTGCTGCGCATAGACGACATTGATACACCGCGTGTCGTTTCAGGTAGTCAAGATCGCATTTGTCGCCAACTCGAAGCCTATGGCTTTGAATGGGATAAGCTCACCATACAATCGCAAAGATTAGCCCACTATGAAGCGGCTCTAGCTGAACTCGCTCAACAGGGGGTGTTATACGAATGCGACTGCACACGCAAACAATTTCAGCAGCGACTTGGCAAAAGCGGCTGCTACGATAATTTTTGTCGCCATCGTCAACTGAAAAACTGCATTCACAGCAGTATTCGCATCAAAACTCCCGATATACCGTGGCATTATCAAGATGCGATTCAAGGCGAGCAGGTATTTGATTGGCCATCTCAGAGCGGTGACTTTATCGTTAAGCGCGCTGATGGAATTTTTGCCTACCATTTGGTGGCGGCTGTTGATGATAGCGACGAAGGCATCACTGAAGTGATTCGTGGCGCGGATTTAATCGGCTCCACAGCACCACAACAATACCTGCAGCAGTGTTTAAAAGGCCCCAGTCCACTTTATGGTCATCATCCAATCATTATCGACAGTCAAAGCAAAATCAAGCTTTCTAAAGCCTCTCAAGCACCAGCACTCAAACCAGAAGATGCGGTGCGTAACTTATTTGATGTGCTCACTTTTCTCAACCAGCAGCCGCCCAACGAACTTAAAAAGGGTGAGCTTACGGAATTGTGGCATTGGGCAAAGATAAACTGGTCGCTGCAAAAAATTAATCCCTCATTATCGAGGGATTAATAGATTATTTTGAACCTTGATTAACTGGCATGGAACATCGGGGGTTCATCGACCACATCAATCTTTTCATCTAAACGAATGACACGACCAATATCGGTTACCCAAACCAAGCCATCACCCTTTTGACCTGTACTGGCACACTCGGCAATAATCTGCAAAATCCCTTCGACTAAATGATCGGGCGATAAAATAATAACCATCATTTTATTACTGTAATCGTTCAACTCGTCGAACGGATCTTCTCGTTGCGGACGATATTTTTCATTACCCGTGCAGCCCTGTACCTTCATTACCGTCATCCCTGGAAATTGCTTTAGGTTACGAAATGCACTGCGTATTTTTTCAACACGATTAGGCTGAACCACTGCTTTAATTTCTTTCATAAACAACTTCCTCTGATTAAGCTTCGTGACGAGGCTCTTCGAAATAACGATACAAAGTCGGCAACACCACCAACGTGAGCAAGGTTGAGGTAATCAACCCACCAATCACCACAATGGCCAAGGGCTTTTGCACCTCTGAACCCGGACCTGTAGCAAATAAGAAAGGAATCAAGCCCAACATGGCTACCGTAGCCGTCATCATGACCGGACGGAAACGCTGTTGACAAGCTTCTTTCAGAGCTTCTACGCGCTCTTTGCCCTCTTCGATCAAACTACGAATATAGGACACCAGTACCACCCCATTGAGCACAGCAATACCCCAAAGCGCAATAAAACCAACCGATGCGGGAACAGACAAATACTCTCCTGTAATCCACAGCGCGATGATTCCACCGACAGAAGCAAAGGGCAACACGAGCATAATCAAGCTGGCCATACGTAGCGAACTGAATAACAGGAACAATAAGAAGAAAATGGCCGCTACCGTAACGGGGATAATGATCATCAAATGATTCATCGCGCGCGACATATTCTGGAACTGACCACCCCACTCGTAGTAGTAGCCTTCAGGTAGTTTTACTTGCGCATTCACTTTTTGCTGCAACTCAGCAACAAAACCACCCAAATCACGATCAGCAACGTTAATACCAATAACGATGCGACGCTTAGCATTTTCACGACTGATCTGAGCTGGACCATCACGTACCTCAACATCAGCTAACTCACGCAAGGGCACTTTAGCGCCATTGGGTGAAATTAACTGGATATCACGAATCGCCTCAACATCATTACGATAATCGACTGGGAAACGTAGCACCATGTTAAAACGACGCTCTCCCTCATAAATTTGCGTCGCCACCTTACCACCAATGGCCGTTTCAATAATCGCTTGCACATCGGCTACATTGAGACCATGACGCGCAATAATTTTACGATGAATATCCACATCTAAATACTGCTGCCCCGTCACACGCTCAACGCGAATATCTTGCGATCCTTCAATCGAAGAAGCTAACTTAGCAATTTCATCGGCTTTTTTCTTCAACAGCATCAAATCATCGCCAAAGATCTTCACCGCAACGTCGGCCTTAACCCCAGTTACCATTTCATCCACACGATCTGAAATCGGCTGGGCCATAACGATTTGTGAGCCATGCAGATTACTGAGTTTTTGTCGCATGGCCTCAGTAATCGTGTCTTGGGTCAAACCCTCAGGCCATTGATCTCGCGGCAGCAAGGAAACAATCGGAGTAGATTCGTTTTGCGCTTGCGGATCGGCTGGGCTTTCACCGCGCCCTAAGCCAGAAATAGCCGATTTGACACCAGGTACTTCCATGACCAAACGCATGGCTTCCTTTTCAATCTCAATCGACTCTTCTAGACTAATGTTAGGCAAGCGAAAAACATTGGGTACAATAGAGCCTTCCTTCATTTCTGGAATGAAAGCGGTTCCCAATGAGCCGAATAAACTAAAAGCCGCAACCAACAAGGCCAATGCCGCTCCAATGACTTTTTTCTCATGAGTTAAAGCCCATTTGAGCATTTTGGTGTAAGACTTCTTTAAGAAGGCAACCAAACGTGTATCGTGCTCCGCGCCACCTTTCAGCATGTAAGAAGCCAATACTGGCGTTAAGGTCAAAGACAACACCAATGAAACGGTTAAGGCAATGGCAATGGTGTAGGCTAAGGGGGCAAACATTTTACCTTCCATACCCTCAAGCGTCATTAAGGGCAAGAAAACGAGAATGATAATACCCACCCCAAATACCACAGGTGTCGCTACCTCACTAGCTGCGTTAAAAATAACGCGAATACGGCCCTCGTGCTTATTGGCCGGATCACCCAATCGTGCATAGGCATTCTCAACCACCACCACCGAGCCATCGACCATCAAACCAATGGCAATGGCCAAGCCTCCCAACGACATGAGATTAGCCGACAAATCGACTTCGTTCATAATGAAAAAAGTTATTAACGGTGTTAACAGTAAAGTCCCGACGACAATCAATGAAGAGCGTAAATCGCCCAAAAAAAGCACAACAATAATAATAACGAATATAATGGCTTCAAGCAGTACCTTAACAACGGTAAATAGGGCTGCATCGACCAACTCACTACGATCATAATAGGGAACAATTTTCAGACCATCAGGCAACATACCTGAGTCATTAATTTCTTTAACCCTAGCTTGAATACGGCTAACCACTTCCTTAGCATTACCGCCACGAATCATCATCACAACACCACCAACCGCTTCTGTGGTGCCATTTTGAATGACCGCACCGACGCGCACGGCATGGCCTATCTCTACTTTAGCGACATCTTTGATATACACTGGAATACCGTCTACTTCTTTTAATACGATATTACCTATGTCATCCAGGTCTTCAATAAGCCCTAAACCGCGAACTAAATACTGCTCAGCATGCTGTTGTAAAATACCACCACCAGCATTGGCATTGTTTTTTTCCAAGGCTTGCAAAACATCAGCCAAGCCAATTTGGTAGTACATGAGTCGAGTAGGGTCAGCCAAAACGTGATATTCGCGTTGATAACCACCTTGTGAGTTAATCTCGGCTACCCCCTGGAATACCACGCAACAAAGGACGCACCACCCAGTCTTGTACTGTACGGCGAGACATTAGCACCTCTTTCGACAACTCGCCTGCTTTATCGTCACCATCGGCATTGAGTGTGTACTGATAAACCTCACCCAACCCCGTTGAGACGGGACCCAGCACGGGCGTAACACCTTGAGGAAGCTTGTCTTTCACCTCCATCATGCGTTCCATCACCAGTTGGCGCGCAAAATAGACATCGGTATCGTCACTAAATACAAGGGTAATTAATGACAAACCGTTTTTATTCAGTGA
>JACXUY010000083.1 GCA_014763665.1 Gammaproteobacteria bacterium | reverse complement strand
TTTTGATATCTTGGTTGATTTTCACATTCAACCAAAACTAAGGCTTCGTCTCTTGTGATATCCCCTTCACGGATTTGGTTGCTACGGAATGTATCGTGTTCTGTAAAGCCGGCAACGGTGTAATAAACATAGTTATAAAAAGCGGCGGTTCCATCCCCAATACGCCAGGTTGTGCTGGTGTCAGGTGCCTTTTCCCATTCATACTCACCTAAAAGCGTGTTATCAACTTCTTTTTCATCCCAGCGCCAATAATCAAAGATATGATAATAATCTTTCTTTTCTGTAAAGCTTCGATAATATTCACCCGATAAAGTATCCCAAAGCGAACGATTAAAATAACCTGGGCTTTCTAACATCGCTTTTGTTCGTTTATAGTGATAACGCAACTGCTTGGTAATGCCATGTGAGTAAACACGTTTTTCCTCAAAGTCTGGCGGTATATCTAAAAACCCTGTTTTAAAGTGAGTAACCTCAAGTGGGTTCACACCCCACAGATTTAAATTAATACCCGTCTGTTTTTTGACAGTTTCCACATGTCTAAAGAAGTGCTTATCCCCTGCAGTAAGCATTGCCATCATGCCTAAATGAGGTGATTTCAACCAGGCCTGCAGGTTCATCCGAATATTGCGTCGTTTTTTGGATATGTCCGCAGCAATAATAATATTTTCAACACCTAACTTAGAACACATCCGACTGATATTTCTGCGTCCTAGGTCTGTCACCATTCCCCAATCATAGGTATAGGTGACAGGTTTCATTTTTAACTCTTCTACAATCAAATGAAGGGCATAACAGCTATCACGCCCACCTGAGAATGGCACAATACAATCTAAACCTTCTTTGCGACGATAAGGTTCAACCAATTCAAATAACTCATCTTTCGGCCTAGGTTTATTGCGTGTTTTATAGTTTCGGCAATAATTACACACACCCTGCTCATCAAAGTTAATAAATGGCATGGTTTCGGGCAGGATGCATTTGGTACAACGCTTAATAAGCGGTTTTTTGTACTCAAGCAAATCTGCTTCAGATTTTATGTACTTAAACTCAGGTATTAAATCCTCAATTCGTTTATTGTCGTCAGATACTTGGATCGCATCGCAAACTGGTATATCAACAATGTAAGCTTGCTCCTTAATTTGCTGAATATCCTTGCAACCGAGCTGAGTTAAAGGATAACTTTCTGATGAAAAATAAAATGCTTCATCGTTGCTGCCAATGTATAAACTTCCGTTATTTGAGAATAAAACCGCTTTACCGAGTTTAGGCAAAACAACAGCCGTTGAAATTGTGCCTTTACACTGCCCCAGAACCGTATCGGATAATAAAGACAAATCTTGACCACTTTGCAGATGAAACTCGGTAATCGCAGCGATAACTTCCGAGTCAATTTTAAAAAGACGTTCTGCTCCTAAGGTTTCCCAAACTGCATCGTCATTTACAATGATGCCATTGTGAATAACTAAAACATCACCTCGAACAACCGGCTGATTATCACCCAATCCGTTTGTAATCAAACGACTGTGACCAAAAACAAAAGAAGATGAATAAGGCTTAACCTTCGATAACAAGGTTTTAATATCGTAGTCAGCTCGCTTAACTTCACAACCTGATGCTTGTTTATATATCAACCCGCTCGAATCACGCCCTCTCTGACGCGCATGATCCGCTAACAACTTTAAAGACTGTTTGTTAGTAAAACCCTTACTAATAAGTCCAAATATTCCGCACATATTAAATACCTAAATTAAAAACCCTTGATTTAAAAAGCTAACAATTCTTTCGCTGGCTTGTCCACCACCGTATAAATTTGGATCACAATCCTCATTTGCAAAACGGTTACTGGCATTTTGATAGGCGTCCAAGATTTTTTCTTTATCCGCACCCACTAATACATTCGCACCCGCCTCGACCAACTCAACCCATTCGGTTTCATCGCGCAGCGTAATACATGGGACGGCAAAGAAATAGGCTTCTTTTTGCAGGCCGCCGCTGTCGGTCATCACAAAAGCACAATGATCAATTAACCACACCATATTGAGATAGCCCACTGGTTCGATAATGGTTAGATTTTGGGTATTGATTTGTAATTCTTGAGTAATCTTTTTAGTGCGTGGGTGTAAAGGCAAAACCACCTGTTGGTTTTCGGCTATTTCGTTTAAGGCTTCAAAAATGGCGCTTAAACGCTTGGGGTCATCGGTGTTTTCAGCGCGGTGAATGGTACACAACACATAATTATTTGACACCACCAAGCCTGGTGGTTTTTCCGCCAAACTTTTATAAAACAAAGCACCATCTTGCATCACATCACCGGACAACACCACTTTTGCATCGGTTTGCCAATTGTTAATGCCTTCCTTGTTCAAGTTATCCACCGCCGCTTGCGTCGGGCAGAATAAAACCGAACTGATGCGATCCGTCAAAATGCGATTCACCTCTTCCGGCATGCGCATGTTAAATGAACGCAAGCCCGCTTCAACATGTGCAATCTTGATATGCAATTTAGAAGCGGCAATCGCACCCGCTAAAGTCGAATTGGTGTCACCATACACCATCACCCAATCTGGCTTTTCTTGCACCAAAATTTCTTCAATCTTTTCTATCATCTGCCCAGTCATCGCACCATGCGTTTTACCACCAATACCCAAGAAATAATCTGGCTTAGGGATTTGCATTTCTTCAAAAAAAACATCGCTCATATTGGCATCGTAATGTTGCCCTGTGTGGACAATCACCTCGGTAATATCCGCACTCGCTTCACGCTGGCGAAGGATTTCACGACTGACCGAACCGGCCTTAATAAACTGCGGGCGCGCGCCCAAAATAGTAACAATTTTCATAGTATTAAACTTTAATTTTTAAAGGAAATTGTTTTAAAACTGCATCAGCAAGAATATAGATATCATCAAAATCATAACGCTGAAACTTAGGCTCCCAGTAACGACCATGTGCTAACCAATGGCGGAATTTAAAGGCTTTGATGAGGGGCTGAATAAAAGTTGCCATCTCCTGATAATATTTTTGCCACGCCCCTAAAATATCATCCTCTAATGAAACCCTATGTCCTTTCGATTTGTGTAAATCTCGAAAATGACGACTTAAATTATCTTTTAAGCGTTTTGAAATCCGCTCGTCATAATCGAGCTTTAACACAGCTTCAATTGCTGACAACAAGGAGAATACGGATTGATAATCTAACTCAATTAAACGTGCTTTCTTTTGATCTTGTAACTCTTTAATCGTCATTAAACCGAAGCGGCGATAGTAAGAAGCATTACGATATAACAAAACAACTCCATCGACCATATCCAAACGATAAGCCACAATATCATCTAGCGACTGGTGTTCACTTGAACGTGATAAACGCCTAACCATTGACAACTTCCATAATGGCATCAAGCAAATTTTCTTGCGTCAAATCGATAAAGCGAATATTGGGTGTGGGCGTTGCGATTTTCCAAACTAATTCATCTTTTGATGTTTGTAAAAAAGGCATAAATTTATCATTCGTCATACAACCACACTCTCCCAACTTAACCCAGCACACAAAGTAAGCAGCTTTTAGTCTTTTATCGACCAGTTACATTTTTTAAACACGCTATTTACGCGTATCTTTTCGCACTGCGGTTAAAAACTGATAATACAAATACCCCAGCAAAACCTTGTTTAAGATGAACGCGGAATAATCGCTCCCAAAATCATCTAAAGATGTCAGTAAAAAGTTAAATTTATAAAATTCCGGCCCGAAATAGCTGCCACACAAGGCAATTCTGACACATTTAAACCCACTGCTGTTTTTGTAGTGTTTGGTAAGCGACAGTTATTTGCTTTTCACTGAATTGTTTTTTGCGCTCGTTCCAGCAATGAATTTTTTCTCGAGCCTGCTCAATAGAACACGCGCCTTCATTTTTAGCCACCCAATAAACCGTTGAAAGCAACTCCAATCCATAGGCGGTTTCAAATCCTTCAACCAATTGTGCCACACGGTCAAAGTGTTGTTTGGTCTCAGGTTTATCATTTAAAAAATCACAGGCCTGCTCAATCACGTTAGGCATCAATTCAATTTGCTTATCCGGCGCATCCCCACCATCTTGGTAGCCTTTAATAAAATGTCCTTCAATCGCATTAAAAACATGGCGTAAATTATCCGCATAAGGGCCATAAGCCGCTTTGTGATAGTTAAGCCGTAAGGGCTCGCCAGCCTCCTGCAAAAAGAACATCAGTTTATGAACCTCTAACAAGCTAATGGATGGATCAAGCAAGCCATTTAAATAACGATCAACCAACCCAACCAATGCAGCCCGCCCTGCGGTCATCTTCGGCACTTTGATTTCTGCCACATGTTTTTTCTCAGCCACATTTGACGGCTCATAAATCCGCACCTCAACATCAGGCAAAGTAGCCAACTTGGTTTCAATTAACTTTTTAACATCCTGCCAATTCAACCCTCCCAAACCACTGCCGAGTGGAGGAATGGCAATGGATTGAATCTGCTTGTCTTTCACCACCTTCACCAAGTCATCCAAGCCTTGTGCAATATCTTCCATGCGGCTTTTCCCTTTCCAATGGCGCTTAGTCGGGAAATTAATAATCCATTTAGGACCAAACATATCATCATTGGTATAAACAAACATTTTTCCGGGCATAACCCGGCCTTGCTCGCAAGCAGCGGCGTAAGCCTTAAAGTTCTGAGTAAATTTCTTTTTAAACTGCAAAGCAATACCACGCCCCATGACGCCCACACAATTCACCGTATTCACAATCGCTTGTGCATTATCTTCCAAGAGATCACCGGTTGTGTACTTAATCATTTTGTCGCTCCACTAGTAATACCATGCTTTTTTAATTTCAACTGTAGGTTGATGCGTTTGATTCGATAACAAGCTTTCGACCGCATTTTTCTGCACATCACTAAACACACCTACATGCTCTACCAAATGCCATGGAAAATGGTTTTCTAACAAAAACTCGGCTTGTTTTCCCTCTTTATGCACACCAGACCATTGAGTAGCCGCAATGGAATCCCACCGTAGTTCACCTAATTTTCCAAGATCATTCGTATCTTCAAAATAATACGAACCCGCATTCGACTTTGTAAACGCCCATCTTTGAGTGTTTTGATTAGCCCAGTTAACCACAGAATGCAAGTCCGCTTCTAAGTGAACAATCGGCTGTTGCCCGCCTTTATAAACAATATCTTCACTCCGCCCTGAATGAATCAAAAACAACATCACAGAGCGTGGGCAGAAATAAAACGGCACGCAATCCCCAACATACAAATCAGGATGGGTTTCTAACCGCAGCTCATGCATTCTGCGATGTTTAATCTGGTTCATACCAATCATTGTGCCTGCATTCGCTCGTTGACTAATCACCCTGTCTGAAAACAAACCACCATCATGCAAAATCGAAGACAAGCGATCCATATGCACAATATGATAAATTTTCGGATTAACAGGCATCATCATAAACAATTCCTAACCAGTCAACCCAGCATACAAATCCAGTAGTTTTTGTTCTTCGATTGTCCAGTTGTATTTTTGTTCAACCGCTTGGCGGCCGTTTTTGCCCATTTGTTCGGCTTCGACTGGATTATCGATTAAATACTGAATGGCCTCACCAATCGCTTGCGGGTCAAGTGGATCAACGCAAAGGCCGCATTGATTGCCTTCCACGATCTCACGCCAAAGTGGGAAGATAGAAGTAATAATCGGCAAGCCGGCACTCATATACTCAAACATTTTATTGGGTTGTGCGTCGATATGATTCGGTGCAGGTAGAAAAGTCACTAGGCCTG
>JACXUY010000082.1 GCA_014763665.1 Gammaproteobacteria bacterium | reverse complement strand
CGTGGGGAAGACACCTAGGTTATAAAGTCAAGTGTTTTATGCGAAGAAACACCCCCACGGGCGTGGGGAAGACACCAACAAATTGTTAATGATCACTTATTAAACCACTATATATGGGTTAATGCAAAAGGTTTAACTTGACGTTATTTGCTTTTCAATGACAAGCTGAAGCCCAGATATTTCCGTTACTTGTCGTGTATGATCGCCAATTCCACGAATTTCATAACCCGGTGTTTGTGATATACGCCTAAAAATCATCAACCCGCTTTCTGTCGGGCAATGTTCATATAAGTATTCGACCACCTTTTGAGCGACTGAATCACTAACACCAGACACAAAAACATTGGGTTTAGGCTCAATAAACCACAATTTTATGCGCCCCCTCACTGCTGGCGGCAAATCATTTGCGAGCACGACGAGCACGTTTTTCTCCTAAAACTGACTCAATATCCTGAGCAATGGTTTCCAATAAACGAGAAGTGATAACACGATCCTTAAATGCATTAGCTACTTTATGCTTGTTATAACGTCCCGCCATATCCTTTGTTAAGGAAAAAGCCAAATCAATGCAAAGCTCTTCCTTGTACAAATCGGCCATGTCATATACAAACGGCAAGGGGCTACCAGAATGAATAAAACCGATATGCGGTGAGTAACCCAATGCGTGAATAGAAGAGCTTAAAATCCCATACAAAGCAGCATTAGCTGCAGTTAAAATTTGATTGGTTATATCACTCAGTTCAAATTTGCCTTGCACAAAATTTCTACCTTTCCAACCAACACCATAGTGATTGGCCTTGTCTTCATACAACTGTCTGACACGATGTCCCTCCATGCCCATCATTTCTTGTAGTGTTTTTCCTGCTAAATCAGCAGTTGGGAAGCGACGTGCAAAAAAGCGGCGTGCTACCTCGACAGATTTTTGAGCATCAGCGGCCATTTCGAGTTGATGACGAAAATTACGTGTATCTGCCGAAGGGGTGATACCAGCCGCATAAAACAACATGCTATCTTCCCCCACCCAGCAAATACTACAATTCGCTGACGCTGCAACCTTAACCGCTTCATGGGTAACACTGGTTCCTGGACCTAACAATAAGCAATTAATGGTGGCAATTGGCAAACGCACCACATTGCCAGTGCTATCAATCCACTTAATGCTGGCATCGTCGATTTCCAACCTACCGCGTTCAAGATAAATAAACGGATATTTTTCTTTCACTTGCGGCAAGGTATCACGCGTTACTTTAACAAATAAGCGGCTGACTTCTTTTTTATCAGCATCTTCAGACATCACAAAGCCTACAGATACGACAAAGTAACCTGACGATCACGATATTGCTTATGCTCACCAAATCGAATAGGAACATCGTTGAGTGTGTAGTTTTCATCACCTTCCTCTGCGCCTTGCACCACCTTAAAATCTTTAAACAGTATTTTCTGTTTTGCAAGCTTATCAGCTTGTTCAAATGTACCATCAACACTGTCAAATATGCCTTGATACACCAGCTCGGTCGGAATACAAGTCTTGCGACCTAAATAAACATCCCAATGCGGATTTTGTAAGGCCGAAACAATTTCATCTGCCAGATCGCTAGGCACTTGCAAAGCAACAGCAAACACAGCGTCTTGCAAGTAATAGCGATAAGTCATTTTTGAACCACCACCAACCGCTTTTTTTCCTTCTGCTGTTTTCGGGATTAATAATGTTTGCCAAGGATTGCTATCATCATAACCACTGCCGACCATTTGAAAATCACGCAATAAAGGTTCTTTGTCGCGCCTTTCGCCTTTGGCATTAGTTTTCCGATAACTGATAACTTGCATATCCAAGGTTGCAAAACGCGCAAGTAACTCCGTTTGCTCGCCACCAGCACCCAAAGCACTACAGATCAACCCTAAAACGCCCGACTTACTCGGAAACTTTAAGGTGTCACGTCGCCCGAATTTGGAATCCGCCCCCCAAGACTGCAAGGGGGCTTCAAACCACAATAAGACATAAGGATCACTCATGTGCTTACTCCTGTGTTGGCGTTGGCAATTGACTGACTAACAAGGCAATCAAGTCATCAATGTTGTTGGGCTGCTTGTCGTTACCTAACTCGATTTCTGCTATTTTGCCGAATAAAGAACCTGCCATTTGCTCCTTCTTAGCCAAATCAGCTTTTAAGGCAGCAATACTGGGTTCAAGATAGCCGTTTCCTTTAGCCTTGACGGGATTATCAAAACTCGCTTGTAATGCCTGACCCTTGCGCACCAACACCTTAGCGTAATCCCAAGACGATAGACCTGTCATCGTGGTTTGTCGTGCGGTAGGAACAGCAACATAAAGTGCTTTAACAAATGATTCAATTGCGCCCGCCATATTTTGACCCTTTAGGGTTTGATACAATTGTCCTAAATCCAGACTCACATAGCGGTAATAAGTCGCAGAGTTAAACTCCAGGCTCCCCATATGAGCAGAACCAGAATCTTCACGCAATCCCATCGGGTCATCATCGACAGCAGTAAAAAATTCGACTTCATTGGCTACCTTGTGGGTAGAAATGGCATGAGCAAAGGAACAAGCCGCTTCGACATTTAATTCTGCCGCTTGTGCCACCATGCGACCGAATAAGGCAATATCAATGCCATCCACCGCAAGGTTAAGGGCTTTTTTAGCCACCTTGTGCGTTTCTTTATCTTTTAATTTAGAGGCATCAAAAGATTGTTGTGAGGCATAATCTGCAAAAGCTTGTGCTTCTGTTTCAGTAAAAAACAATAAGGTATCTTTACTCAGATGACTAGCAATGCTTTCACCGCACGTCTTCGCTTGATCGTCATTCGCTCCTTTTTCAAGACAGGCTTTCGCAATCAATTCAGCAATATGCTTGGTTCTCAAGCCTAGCTTGGCTCCATATTCCTGCATCGCCAAGCGAACAGAGCGTTTCCATGCTTGTGAACTCACACGCGCACGCGCCACCCCGCCAACAATGGCGGTTTTAGGTGCGCCAACATCATCGCGGTTTAAGCAAGTAACAGGAAAAGACTGCAAAATATGAAATTCGATACGGGTATTTTTTAATGGGTTTGTTTGTGTCATCTCAATATTCTCCAAAGTGTTTAATGATTCAAGGGGATAATTTGTAATAAACCAAAGCCGAAGGTTTTACCTCGACCAATGCCATGCAAAAAGCTATCAATAAAAGCGCTACGATCCGTGACCCTCAATTCGCCTTTTAAGTGTGCGCTGTTATGTGTCACTGTTTGGCCGTTTTTGACGAATTGCAAAGCGGGGTTAATGGTTACTTGTAGGTGATCGGGCAATATTTCAAAGCCCCAGCTTTTATGGGCGCGTTCAATCGCCCATAAAGCTATGTCATCGCGTTTACGAATCGCTTCTACTTTGCCAGTCTGTTTATTACGCTTACTCGGATTGAGTTTAATTTCGAAACCATAACGATCATGCTGCACAAACGAAGGTTTGATGATGCGCGTTTCAACTTCGCCAAACTGAGGTGTTTGATGTGGTTTACGATTCGATAACATCAACACATGCCGATGATTAAAATCGCCACCTTTATCTGCCCACAGAATGCCACTCGATGCACCGTCGTTTTTATCCGCATTACTACGAACATCTTCAAACAAACCATAAACTTGTTTATGCAAACTGTAGGCATCGGTTATTTTTAGCACTTTGACATCATGTCGTGACAGACGCAGTACCGAAACATAAGCTAATAAATCGTCACTCATCAGCGCCATCCTCCGTTTGCTTGCCATAAAACTGCTGTGCCCAACGTGCCTTAATACGCTGACGTGAATCATCATGGCTAAACCAGAGTAAATCATCGAGCAAGTCGACGTAATTCAGAGAAATGCCGTCTTTAGACGAAATAAGTGACAATAAGGGGCGTAAAATTCGGCAGGCTTCTGAAGTGGTATCACATGCTAACAAACGACGCAATTTAGCTTTAGCTTGATCGCTTTGGTTGCCGTCTTCATAACAGCGAGCAATCGCTGAACCAATAGTTATGTTGCCATTGGTCAGTGGTTTAACACGGGCAATATCTGCGGCAATGGTAGTAAAAGGCAAACGCTGATTTTCGTTATCTAGCTGTACACCAAACCCTGCTAGAATCTCCCAAGACTGATACTCCGTATTGGGATTGTCAGCATGCTTTAAAGCCGCGGCTTTGCCTTTATTGTCTTGAACTTGTTGAATTATGTAGTCAACAAACTTTTGGGCTCTCTCGCTCATGCATTCTCCTTAACAACATTGTTTGCTTGTTTTGTTGGTGATAAATATTTGCTTAAATTCGGACGAGACTGCGCCCACGCATCTAATTGTCTGGCTGTTTCTTGCGGACAGTAATGGTTATAGGCTTGCTGAATAAACCCTGCAAAAACCTTGCGTAATTGATGTCGCTCATCATCCATGCCTTTACCGCAGCGATTGATTAGGTCTTGAAAACGAGATTCGCACAGTTGCCAGAAAAGATTGGTCGCTTGCGCCGCATGATTTTTTCCATCGACCGTTTGATGTTTGAAGTAACTCAATACGCAACCATAAAGCGTTTTTGATAAGGCATCTAGCTCAAGCATTTCAGATTGCAAATGCTCAAACCATATTTCACCCATAAATTCAGTGGGCAATAAAATGAGTGACTCTAAGTAGTCATCTGTTCCAGATACATATTGCTCGCCTGCATTGCTGCTAACACGCAATCCACCAGACCATAATCCTAATTCGGTTACATGATTGGTTGCTCGTGATAAACCAAACTCAAGCTGTGGACACGTAAAAGACGTCTTAGATTGTGATGACAAGAAATTTAGTAACGCTGTGAGCATCCGCCAAGGACGTTTTTCTGTATCCACCCAAATGACTTTAGAGTCTTTAGCTGCATAATTAACGGATACGCTCGGATCACTGACACCCTCTTTGTACCCAAGATGAGCTATGCCTTCTGAGTAATGTAAGCCCTGATCTGCCAATAATACAAAACGACTCATGGGAATTAACCGCCCCATAAGTGATTCTGACAAACGCTTTGCGACGTCATCAGCTTCACCTGTTGGCATATCTTCCCAAGGTGCGATACCTAAACCAGCAGTAAAGACTTTTAATTGTCCTACTTGCGTTTGTGTCAGTAAATTTAGCCAAATTGTTTCTTGTAAAGATTGACCTTGCCAAAAATTGTGTAAAAACCCCATAAAACCAATTGAGCTACCTGGCTTTCCTGTTGATGGCTTGCCTTTATCATTGCTTTTTCCTTTATAATCAGGTGAAAGAACAACAGAATTGTCGGTTTTCTTACCACCCAAACCAAAACCCATGAGCTGTAATACCAACATAGCTTTGTCGGCATCACTCATGGGTCTTTCTTGGTGTATTTGTGTGTGAACAGTTGTATTACCTGTTGCAACTTCGGGTAATACAGCACCAAACGACTGTACTGCCGCTAGTTTAATGGCTGGCATCTGCAAAAATGGTTTTTCGCCATATAGGTAAAAACGATCATGCCACTTGTCTAAATAACTCAAGCAGGCTGCTGCTAATCCGTTGCTTCCCAGTTGTGCCCATGCTGCATCATCCTGTGGTGTAGATGCACTTTGAGCAATGGCTAACAGGAGCTTGGTAAGTGCTATTTTTTGCACAGGATTACCACCCAAAGCTTTCAGTTCAGGATTGCTAAACACATCTCTTAAATTCACTAGCCCCACATCAACCACAGGTATCCAAGGCTCATCAATCAAATTAAATCGGTTTTCAGGCATGTACTTCTCCTATAATTTTTGTGACTGATAACCCAGATAGGCGCTATAGCTGAGTTGATATTTAC
>JACXUY010000236.1 GCA_014763665.1 Gammaproteobacteria bacterium | reverse complement strand
GGTGACTGAGTGACCGCGATAGCCTTTATCAACAAATACTCGCTCTGTTGGTGTGTTGGTTAGGATTTCTTTTTGTTCGAGTGCTTCTGCGAGTGTATGACCATCATAAGGATTACCAGGCATGGTGCGCATACCAATCACTAGCCCTTCTTTGTGGGTGGTGACAATACTGGCTTTAACTCCAAATTCATATGGGGTTCTGCTTTTGCCTTTACTAATGCATTCTACTTCGGGGGCGTGTAGGCTGTAGAGTTTGTTTTTGTCTTTAGGTTTTTGGGTGAGCAGTCGTTTGGCCATCTCAAGTTCATTGTTAAGGGTTTCGTTTAGCTCGCTGGCTTTACGCTCTATGTCTCTGACCACTCGTCCTGACCAAGTGCGTTGTGTTTTCAGACTCTTGCGCATAGGTGTAAATTGTTTAGCATGGGCATAACGTCCGGTTTGAATGGCTTGTCTTGGCGCCACTCGGTTGTAGTTCTGATGCAAGTTAATGCCTTCTTTTTGCGCAAGCTTGACTAAGCGTTGACGTGATTTTTCTAGTAATTTGGCATCGGTGGGATGCGTAATGGCTTTTTCCATCACTGTGGTATCGACAATCACTTGCGTGAAGGATTGGGGGTTAACCAGATCAACACTCTCTGCCGCTTCAATGCTTTTAAGCAGCATTTCTTCCATACCTGCCTCACCAACCCGTTTACGCCAGCGTACCAATGAACTGGGGTCAATTGGTAGTTGATGTTCAAAGTAAATGCGTCCACAGAAGTGCTGGTAGTAATAAAACAAGCCAGCGATTAATCTTGGTGAAGTTGCTGGTCTTCCCGTGGTTGAGGTGAAAAAGGCTGACCACTCTCGTTCAAAATAACCCCAATCAACAAGGCAAAGAATTCTAACCGACTGATAACGGAAATCGCCATAAAGTCAGCTGCATTGGCTAAGGCAAGAATTTCAGTGTGACCTTTCAGTAAAGCAACAATGGCATTGGTATCGAAAAAATACCGCTTACCATTGATCACGTAAAGCCCGCTGTTCGCTTAGCGCATCACCAGACCAACTCAGCTTGCCCGATAGATCAGAGAAGTCGAAGCGAGCATTGGCATTCGGTTTAGCAGGTTCTTTTTCAGCCAATACAATCACTTTAATGTGTTGATTGGCGAATGGTTCAAAATGCTTTAGTAAGGTGTACGGACTGATAACGTCAGCTTCAAACTCAACGGCATACATAGTGCATATTCCTCATTAATAGCTGCATTATACTTGGGTTTGTTGTGCTGGTGTAGATTGGTATTGAACTCTGGCATCAACCAATCTGCAGCGCCTTGAGAATCGGCAACTGCTTCTCGGCAAAGGTGGTCGCCTTGGCGGTGGTCGTTTCATCCTACCCACCAAACTGGTCGAAGTCCCTTCCCGACACTTCTTAAAAAAAGCAACAGCTGGCTTATGCGATTTTTATCATCAGCGCAATCATGGTAAGACATAGTGTACCAAGATAGAGTGCGCTAGAGACATCGAAATCGAGCATCAGCAATCCCATATCATCAATAATATCAAACAGATCAAATTCAACGTCTAGCATTCCAATAGATTTTTTGATCATGATTTCAGCGATACTTATAGCGCTTAGATAAATTGCATTGTCTAAATCTTCCAGATACGACATATGGTGCCTAGAGATTTTTTGTGGTTCAAAGATAAGCCACAAAAAGATATGGGTATCAATGAGTATATTCATTTCTTTAGCCCATAAAACATATCGTTAATCTCATCACATTCATCATCAAAATTAGCTGCTATCGTGCATTTCCCTTGATGCATTCCAAATATTCTTGGTTTTCGCTTATCTTCATAGGGGACTAGCATCGCGACTTTTTTGTGCTTTTTGCCATACTCAATAATATAGGTTTCACCGAAATTTTGAACTTTTTCAAGTATGGATGAAAACTCTGCTTTAAGCTGACCTACTTGTATGGTTTGCATAATATCTGCCTCGATATATTTTTTCTTGTTAAGTTGTCAAATATGTTGTGCGCAGCTTATTATAGGGCAAAAAAGCTCAAACAATTGAGCTCTGAGCCTACTTTTGTTATGCTTTAGTTAAAAATAAAGACCTGACACCATGAATTCAATGTCTGTGCGGTCGGGATGCCCGCGTTTCTAGGAAGAGGTCAATAGCCAGACCCGACGCGCCCTTCCACCCTAGGAACGCGGCCGCTCTTTCAGTCGCGCTGGGCTAAAGCGTCGTGGCTTGCGTTAGGATTCTCTGTCGATAAATCAAGCCAAAGACCTCTAAAAACCCCTAAAATCAACGATCTTGTTTTGGTGATACCCCAATTATATTTTTTTGCAGAAAACTTCTCAAATGGGCTTAAATTGTCCCTGGGGGAAGGGCTTAATTTAAGCTGCTACAGGCACCATGAGCATACCCCTTCCCCCAGTCCCCCTTCCTTTCTTCATCCGCATCCGCCAAGCCAGGGCGG
>JACXUY010000235.1 GCA_014763665.1 Gammaproteobacteria bacterium | reverse complement strand
ACGGTAAATCAAATGTATTTAGCAGAAGGGCGTTTAAAGCTGGAAACCATGGGGCGGGGTTTTGCTTGGCTGGACACTGGAACGCATGAATCTTTATTGGAAGCATCGACCTTTATTGAAACGATTGAGAAGCGTCAGGGTTTAAAAGTGGCCTGTTTGGAGGAGATTGCTTTTGAAATGGGCTATATCACCAAAGAGCAGTTGCTGGCGTTAGCGGAGCCTTTAAAGAAAAACCAATACGGTCAGTATTTGATTAAGCGTGCTGAACAAGGGCGGAAGGTCTAATGGAATTTGTTAAACAATCTATTGTCGATCTTGTTTTGATTAAGCCAAAAGTACATGGCGATCATCGCGGTTATTTTGTAGAAACCTTTCGTCAGGATAAGTTTGAGGAAGCCGTTGGTTACAAAGTGAACTTTTGTCAAGATAATGAGTCTAAGTCTTCTAAAGGCGTGTTGCGTGGTTTGCATTTTCAATTGCCACCGTTTGCACAAAGTAAATTGGTGCGGGTGATTGAAGGGGAAGTGTTGGATGTGGCGGTGGATATACGCCAAGGTAGCCCAACATTTGGTCAGCATGTTGCGGTGCGTTTGACTGGTGAGAATAAACATCAATTATTTATTCCGCGTGGGTTTGCACATGGGTTTGTAGTTTTGAGTGAATCGGCGATTTTTTCTTATAAAGTAGATAACTATTATTCACCCGAATGCGACCGAGGTTTAGCGTTTAATGATCCGGCTTTAGGCATTGAATGGGGTTTGCCGTTAGATCAATTGAAGTTGTCTGAAAAGGATTTAAAGCAACCAGGCCTGGTTGATATTAATGATGAATGTTCAATGTTTAATTTTGAGATAAGTTTGTATGACTAAGCGTATCTTGGTAACAGGTAAAAATGGTCAGTTAGGTCAGTCTTTGCAAAAGTTAGTGGAAGATTCCTCGCTTTCGCTTGGAATGACCGCTGGAATGGAGTTTACTTTTGTCGGACGGGATGAACTCGATTTAACGTG
>JACXUY010000081.1 GCA_014763665.1 Gammaproteobacteria bacterium | reverse complement strand
TGATGGGTATTCAGGCTGAATTAGCCAGTTTGAGTGCAAAAGCGCAGCAAGGCGCGCGATTACGTGACGGCATTAGTTTGGTGATTGCTGGTCAACCCAATGCGGGTAAGTCGAGTTTATTGAATGCGTTGACACAACAGGAAACGGCGATTGTGACCGATATTGCCGGTACGACGCGCGATGTGTTGCGCGAAGAAATCGTCATTCATGGATTGCCGATTCAAATCATCGATACCGCTGGCTTGCGTGATACCGATGATCCCATTGAGCGTATTGGTATTGAGCGGGCATGGCAAGCGATTGCGCAAGCCGATTATGCGCTTTATTTGATTGACAGTCGTAAAGGTTGGACCACAGCTGATACGCAATTGCGTGCCAAGTTGCCGGCGCAGTTGCCAGTGACCTTGGTATGGAACAAGCAAGATGCGGTGGGCGGACGTGCTGATGTGCGTCAGGATGAGAGTGGTGAAACCTCGGTTTATTTGTCGGTGAAAACGGGTGAGGGCTTGGATGCCTTGCGCGATCACCTACTGGACGTCTTGGGTATGCACAATTTAGGCGAAGGGGTGATTTTAGCCAGAGCGCGTCATTTAGATGCCTTGGCACGGGCGAAGTGCGCCTTGGATAGCGGCTATGTGCAACTGACGCAAGCCAATGCAGGTGAGCTGTTGGCAGAGGAATTGCGGGTAGTGCAAGAGGCTTTAGGTGAAATCACTGGCACTTTTCGAGCCGATGATTTGCTCGGACGTATTTTTGGTGAGTTTTGTATTGGTAAATAGCCGATAAGGCTCACAAACGCATCATTGCCGATTCTTGTCGGTCGAAAGACTTAGGCTGTGGTAAAATTAAGCCACTTTTTCATTTCATTTGAATGCACGCTATGTCTGTTTATACTCCGGTCACAGAAGCGCAGTTGCGCGATTATTTAACGCAGTTCGATGCGGGTGAGTTGGTTGCTTTTGAGGGCATTAGTGCCGGTATTGAGAACACCAACTACTTCGTTGATACCACCTGTGGTCGCTATGTGCTGACTCTATTTGAACAACACTCGATTGAAACGCTGGGTTATTTCCTGAAGTTGATGGCTTGGTTGTCGGAAGCGGGTGTGCCGACAGCTCACCCTTTAGCGGGTAAAGATGGACAGTATTTGCGTTTGCTCTGTGATAAGCCTGCTTCGTTAGTACAAAGACTGCGTGGTAAATCGGTGGAAGTGGCGACGGTCGAACACTGTGCGGTAATGGGCCAAGCCTTGGCACAATTTCATTTGGGTGGACGGGGTTTTGCCGAGCAGCGCGCTAATGATCGTGATCTGGATTGGATGCAAGCGATGCGTGTTAAGTTAGCGCCGCTGGCAGATGCCGATACGCTCGCTTTGATCGATGCTGAGTTAAGTGCCCAATATAGCTTGTCACTCGAAGCCTTGCCCAAAGGGGTCATTCATGCCGATTTGTTTTTGGATAACGCGCTATTCGATGGCGAGTTGCTAACGGGTATTATTGATTTATACTACGCCTGCGATGGCGCTTGGCTCTATGATGTGGCGGTGACGATGAATGATTGGTGTCGTCACGATGATCATCGCCTGGATAGTGAGCGTGTCATCGCGTTTTTGTCGGGCTATGCCCGTCAACGTCCTTGGACAGAGGCAGAGCGCCATGTTTGGCCGATGATGGCACGTCGTGCGGCTTTGCGTTTCTTTTTATCACGCTTGCACGATCAATTAATGCCTAGAGAAGGTGAGTTGACGCAAACCAAAGATCCGACGGTGTTTCGCCAGTTGTTGTTGCAGTTGCAACAGCAGTGTCCCGAGTTAGTCGGATAATGTTATCGCTTGATCAAGCCGCTGAGGCGCTTCGTGCTGGGTCAGTGATTGCTTATCCTACTGAAGCCGTTTATGGTTTGGGTTGTGATCCGATGAACGAAGCGTCGGTGGCGCGAATATGGCAATTGAAACAACGTTCGGCAGCGATGGGTTTAATCCTCATTGCCAGTGACTGGCAGCAGCTAGCGCCCTATGTGGCCGAACTATCTGATGAGCAACATCAGCAGTTGTTAGTGACTTGGCCAGGCCCGCATACGTGGATTGTTCCTGCTCAAGCAACAACGCCCGCATGGTTAACCGGTGGTCGCGATTCCATTGCGGTGCGTATTACCGATCACGCACCCAGTCGTGACTTGTGCGATGCCTTTGCCGGTGCGCTGGTATCGACCAGTGCAAACTTACACGGTCAGCCTCCTTTGCGCGATGCCTTAGCGGCGCAGCAAGCCTTTCAAAGCGAAGGCTTTGCCGGCGTCATGCAGGGTGCTTTGGGTGGATACAGTCAGCCGACGTCGATTCGGGATTTGCGTAGTGGCGAGTGGGTACGTCGATGATCAAGCCACTCAGTGAGGCTGAATTAGCCTGGTTAGCAGAAACCATGGGACAAATTCAGCTGAATACCGAAGAGGGTATGTCGCTGTCGATGGCGGATGGTTTTTTCACCGCTTTGGCCCTGGCACCGACAGCCGTTTGTTCTACCGAGTGGTTGAGCTGGGTACTGGCCGAAGAGTGCGACCTAGCCAATCCGCAAACAGAGCAACGCTTGTTGTCCTTATTGATGCGCCATTTTAATCGTGTACAGTATGTGATTCGTCAGCAACAACCGCCCGAGTTTGAACCCGTTTTTCTCTATCAGGTTGATAATGAAAAGCCTTGGGTAGCTGATTGGTGTCATGGGTTTATTGCGGGTGTGAACATTGCCCAAGACTCATGGCAGTTGGCGATGTCACGCGAAGAAGATGCCTTAACGCTGGAGTTATTGGTGGGTATGTCGACGCTACTACCGCCCGATGTCGATGCCAGTTTTTACGCGGTTATCGATGCAGAAGCAGATGATGAAGCCGCTCAAATGATGCGCCAAATGCGTGCTGCCGCTTTTGATGCCTTAGATGCCTATCGCCTTAAATTTGATCCTAATGCGCAATGGGAACAGTTATTAGAAGTGTGTGTCATGAGCTTACGCGATCAGCTATTGCATCCGGAGATGGTGGCCGATCTTTGCCCTTGCGGTAGTGGCAAGGCCTTTACCGATTGCTGCGGTGGCAGTCATCGACAATTACATTAACAACCGATAAGGTGAATTTCATGTCGCAAAAAAATGCTAATACTCTAGCCGCGCAAAGCTTTATTAAGCCAAAGCCACCTAAGGTGGTGGTGAATCCGTTAACCGATGCTGAGTTGGAGCAGTTAGATGCGGCACTGGATCAACTACTGGCTTCCTTAGCAGCGGATGCGTCTGAGTCACGTTTGCCCTTATCGCTCGATGCGGTCGATGGGCTATTTGCTGCTTTGGCGCTCAGTCCTAAATCGACAGCGATTGGTGAGTGGATGCCGATGGTGATAGGCGATGCGCAGTTTTCCAGTAAAGAACAAACGCAATCGGTGCGTAATTTGTTGATTCGTCACTACAATAGTGTGGTGCACAGCCTACGTAAAGCGGATATTGAAGATTTTCAGCCTTTGGTCTCTTATAACGATGAGAACTACCCCGTTGTCGCTGCTTGGTGTGCTGGTTTCGTGTTGGGTTTTGAACGTCAGGAAGAAGGCTGGGGCAGTCGCATGGACGATGGCGCATGGGCAGAAATGCACGTGCTTTATGCGCTCAAAGACAGCGATGAGCAGGGTGAACTTTTTTTGGCAGAAGATGCGGATGAAGGCGAGCATGAACTGTTTGAACGTCGTGCTGAATTAGTCGAGTTAATGCGTGGCGAGGTGAGTGAATTACTGGAAGAGCCAGCAGATAACCTTGCCTTAATTCACTTTGCCGTCAACGGATTGCAAGCGACCTTGTTGTCGGAAAAAGCCACTGTCAAAACGTCAACCAAACCAGTAAACAGAGTGCATTAACGTGGAATTTGATATTGTTTTATTATTAAAAGCGGCGTTACTTGGTATTGTCGAAGGCTTAACCGAGTTTTTGCCCATTTCCAGTACCGGTCATCTCATTATCATTGGCGATATGCTCGATTTTAATGACGAGAAAGGCAAAGTGTTTGAAATTGCCATTCAGCTGGCAGCGGTATTGGCGGTGATGTGGGCTTATCGTCAAAAAGTCACCGATGTGACTAAAGGTTTGGTCAGGCGCGAGTCGGCGGCTTGGCGATTCACCATTAATTTAATGATTGCTTTTATGCCAGCGGCTGTGTTGGGTTTAATGTTTCACAGTGTGATTAAAACCTATCTGTGGAGTCCCATTAACGTCGCTATTGCCTTAATTGTCGGCGGTATTATTATTCTGTTGGTCGAAAAACGCATGACGAAAGTGCCGCCGCGACTTCAAACGGTCGATGATATGACGTGGAAAGATGCGTTAAAAGTGGGTACGGCTCAGTCGTTTGCACTGATTCCGGGTACGTCGCGTTCGGGTGCGACCATTATGGGCGGCATGATTTTTGGACTGTCGCGCACGGCAGCAACCGAGTTTTCTTTTTTCCTTGCTATCCCGACAATGATGGCGGCAACCACTTACGATGTTTATAAAAATTGGCACTTATTTAGCCTAGCCGATTTGCCGATGTTTGCGCTTGGCTTTATCATGTCGTTTATTGCCGCTATGATTGCCGTTAAAGCCTTGTTGCGTTATGTAGCGAGTCACACATTTGTACCTTTTGCTTGGTATCGCATTGTGTTTGGGTGTTTTGTGCTGTGGTATTTTTTATAAAAGGAGCCTGTTATGAAAAACCTATTATTGGTTATGATGTTGGCTGGTTTGGTTTCGGGTTGTTCTTTTGTGAATATCACCGAAAAAGGTGAAAGTGTGCGTGTTGCTACCCTATATGATATCGCGGGTTGTGAGCGTAAAGGGGCAACGGTGGTATCGGTGAAAGATAGTGTTGTCGGCATTGACCGCAGCCAAGAAAAAATTGATGCGGAGCTGATTATTTTAGCGCGTAACAGTGCGCCTGATATCGGTGGTGATACCGTGGTGCGTGAAGAGCGTTTGAGCGATGGTAAGCAGCGCTTTGGTGTTTACAAGTGTCGTCGTTAAGGGTGTCTGTGATGAGAGCAGAAGAACAGCTCGACGCGGTTAAGGCTTGGTTGCTTGCCCTACAAGATCGTATTTGTGCGGGATTGGAAGTCATTGATGGCGGTCAATTTGTCGAAGACACTTGGCAGCGTGATGCTGGCGGTGGTGGTCGAACACGGGTAATGGAAGGTGGCGCTGTCATTGAAAAAGGCGGCGTGAATTTTTCGCATGTTTATGGTAACGCTATGCCCGCCTCAGCGACGGCGCATCGTCCTGAGTTAGCGGGCAGACGGTTTAATGCCATGGGCGTTAGTTTAGTCATCCATCCACGCAACCCTTATGCGCCAACTTCTCATGCTAATGTGCGTTTTTTTATTGCCGAAGCCGAGGGTCAAGAACCCATTTGGTGGTTTGGTGGTGGTTTCGACCTGACACCTTATTATCCCTTCGATGAGGATATTGTGCATTGGCATCAAACGGCAAAAGCAGCTTGTGATCCTTTTGGTGAGCAGGTTTATGCCAATTACAAGCGGTGGTGTGATGACTACTTCTTCCTGAAGCATCGTGGTGAAACACGTGGTGTGGGTGGATTGTTTTTTGACGACTTAAATGCGGGTGGTTTTGAACAGTGTTTTGCCTTGACGCAATCGATTGGTGAAGCCTATATCCAAGCTTATGCACCGATTTTGGCGAAACGAAAAGACACGCCTTTCGGTGAACGTGAAAAAGACTTCCAGTTGTATCGTCGTGGTCGCTATGTCGAGTTTAATTTGGTGTTCGATCGTGGCACCTTGTTTGGTTTGCAAACAGGCGGTCGTACGGAATCAATTTTAATGTCATTACCACCTTTGGTAACCTGGAAATACAATTACACACCTGAAGCAGGTAGTGCCGAAGCGCGCTTGACCGATTATTTGAAGCCAAGAGATTGGTTGATCTAAAAATTTCATTT
>JACXUY010000234.1 GCA_014763665.1 Gammaproteobacteria bacterium | reverse complement strand
CTATAGCCGCCCGACGACCCCGGCATTGCAGGCTCACCAGGCTGAATACTTACGTTTTGACAATGTGGTCTCGGCATTCGCACAGACCAGTCCGTCGCTACGGGTGGCGCTGACGGAGGCGAATGTGCATAACCAGGCCGGCTACGAGACGTCGATCAGTCTGCTGGAAGCGGCCAAAAAAGCCGGCTTTAAAACCTTTTGGATCTCCAATCAGCAGCCGTCGCGCATACCGACCACGCCGATTGCGGCCAATGCCGACAGCGCGCATTTTATCAGCCACGATTTTAAAGGGGTGGAGAACCACCGCTATGACGGTTATCTGCTGCCGTCGGTGGAAAAGGCCTTGGCTGATCCCGCCGCGCACAAGGTTATTTTTGTGCATTTGATGGGCAGTCACTTGCAGTATCGCAACCGTTATCCCGAAGCGTTTGCCGTGTTCAAAGGCAAGGAGGGGGTGAAGGCTTACACGGATGAAGTGTCGTCTTCGGAGTTGCAATATATCAATGAGTATGACAATTCGGTGCTTTATACGGACTTTATTCTCGGCAAGCTGATGGGGTTACTGTCACAGCAAAAGCAGATTGCGGCGCTGAGTTTTTTTGCCGACCACGGCGAAGAGGTCTTTGATAGCACCGATTTCAAAGGGCACGGGCCAGACAGTGTGACCAAAAATATGGTGGAAATTCCGTTTCTGTTGTGGCGTAATGCCGCCTATCAACAAGCCTTTGTGCAAACGGAAAGGGTTTTACAAAACCGTTTGCAAGCACCGTTTATGCTGGACGATTATTTCCACTTCGGACTGTGTTTTATGCATATTCAAAGCAATCTGACCCGGCCTGCGCAATCTTGGTGTGCGCCGGAATTTGAACCCTTGCCAAGGCTGGTGTATGGCAAGGATTACGACAAGGAGTGGCCGTGAAATCCCCGCATACCGGTTTGAAACGGGTTTTTTATGCCGCCGGTTATTCGTGGAAGGGGTTTAAATCCACCTGGAAGCACGAAGCGGCGTTCCGTC
>JACXUY010000233.1 GCA_014763665.1 Gammaproteobacteria bacterium | reverse complement strand
GAATTGGCCTAGTTATCTAGGACAGCCCCTAAGTTAATTTAACTTGATGTACCTCAACACAAGAATAACTTCGTGCTCTTTGTGTGCTTCGTGGTTTAAATCATCGCTTTCTGAATCAATCACGAAATATCGATACCTAAAATATTCAGACTTCAAAAAACGAAATAATCGCTACCGTCACCAAGGCCAGTAATAAGGCTCTTACTCCGGCCCACAACCAGAAAGTCTGGCTGATTTTGCCCAATATCACCCCCAGTAGAAAAATACAGACGAACGCCAAGCCGATGGCGCTTAACAGCGGCGAGAGTCCCAATGCAATGAGATTGTCGGCAAAAAACGGCTGGCCTGTCCATAATCACTCTCATCTAGATTTCGCGCCAACGCCTGTTCCAGATGCTTCAACTCCAGAGTGCGTTCGGCCTTTCACTTAAATAAGCGCTGCTCAAGCCGCTGATAAACAGCGCAATCGCCGCGCCTAGGCACAGGCACTCAAGGCCACCGGCAGATCGTGGAAATCGCTGAAATAAAAGCCGGTCAGCATCCCCAGAATCGTCAAAACACCGTCAAAGCCGTTGGTAATGGCTCGAAACCAGCGAAATTCCCGCTAGGAAAGCCCCCACCTCCTGACTGAAACCGAGCCATTCGCCGGCAGAGGCGCCCAACACCGCCCAAGCGATGGCAAACAACACCAGCAACTCAGGGGAATAAGCCAGGCGATGCAATAATCGCGGAATCACATAACGCATCAGCAAAGCGACCGCAGCCAGCATCAGCCCTCCTTTAATCAGCACCATCAACGCTTCCCACGTCAAATTGCCGCTTTCGGAGGCCTGACCGAAAGCAGTCAAACCGATCATCGCCAACACCACCACAATATCCTGCACAATCAGAAAACCAATGGCGATACGGCCGTGCAAAGCGTCCAATTCACGTTTGTCGGAAAGCAGTTTGACAATAATAATCGTGCTGGAGAAGGTCAGCGCTACCGCCACATACAGCGCCCCCACCGGCGACAGACC
>JACXUY010000232.1 GCA_014763665.1 Gammaproteobacteria bacterium | reverse complement strand
CTTGCCCTTTTAAATCTTGATTTTGTAATTCGCTGTAAAGTTCGTTATAACGAGAAACCATTTTTTCAATGGAATATTCATCAATGATGCGCTGGCGTAATCTTTGCCCAATTTCATACCGCTCTTGTTGCGTTTTTTTAATCATCGAAATTAACTTGTTCGCCAAATCCTCAGGATTATCCACCTCTGCAATAGGCACGTCTGCACCACCTAAAACCGATGCATCACCTACATTGGTGGAAACACAGGGTACACCTGCCAACATCGCCTCACCCAGCGCATTGGGGAAGCCCTCGCTACGTGAAGGCAAACAAAAAATATCCATTGTCTTTAAACACACTGGCACATCCGAACGCTCACCCAATAGAATAAAGTTGTCGTCATTTGCATATTGGCGAATCATAGAAACAACCGATTCATTGTTACCTTCTAAACCACGCCCCACCATTAAGAACTTAATTTCGGGAAAGCCCACAAGCACAAGACCTGCGGCTTGAATAAACACATCCTGACCCTTCACTTGTGATAAACGCCCTACACAACCAATCACCAAGTGATTTTGTGTTAATCCAATGCCTTGTTTTAATGAATTAACATCACTCGGTGAAACATGAAAGGCACTCACATCAAACCCATTTGGGATTACTTGCATTTTAGAAGCGTCATAACCTATTGTGATATGTTTTTGCTTTGCTTTCTCTGCAACCACTACAATTTTTGAAGGTACCCAATAAGACAACAAAGCCGAAAGCTTACGAATGCCAGCGGTAATATAAGACCCCTTTTTTAATTCAGTTGTGCGGATACCCCAAATAACATGTTTAATCCCAGCCAATTTAGCCGCTAAACCACCCAACAAATCGGCATGATACAACCATGTTTGAACAATGTCAGGTTGATGCAACTTAATTAATCGATAAAGGCGATACAGAACAATAGGAAAATTGTAAGCACGTAATCCTAGAGCAAATACCTTAAACCCTTTTTCCTCTAACTGCTGCCCAATAATGCCTTTAGAAGTTAACGA
>JACXUY010000231.1 GCA_014763665.1 Gammaproteobacteria bacterium | reverse complement strand
GCAATATCATTTGCCTGTTCTAGGTCGAATTGTAGATTCGCAATGGAGTGCCTTGGCACCGGGACAAATGGGCTTAGGCCCAGTCCACGCTGCAACGCCCATCATGCAACGTCAACAATTAAAGCCCGATGATTTGGATTGCTGGGAAATTAACGAAGCTTTTGCATCACAGGTTTTGGCTTGTCTTGCAGCTTGGGATGATGCTGATTATTGCCAAACGCATTTGGGGTTAAAACATGCCATGGGTGCGCCATCGCTCGCTAAATTAAATCAAGAAGGTGGTGCCATTGCTATTGGTCATCCGATTGGTGCGAGTGGCGCACGGATTGTTTTACATGTGTTAGAAAATTTACAACGAACACATCGAACAAGAGGGATGGCAGCGATTTGTATCGGTGGTGGTCAGGGCGGAGCTATGTATCTCGAGCGATTTACGGAGACAACACTATCATGAAACACTTCAAACATTGGGAAATGCATACTGATGCTCAGGGAATCGTATGGCTCGGGATTGATCGTCAACATGCCTCAGTCAATACCATCAATCATGAAACATTAGATGAGTTGAACGCGCTTCTTCAAGACATTGCTCAACTCAAATCCGCAAAAGGGTTGGTGATCTATTCAAAAAAATCCAAAGGTTTCGTTGCAGGGGCTGACGTTCATGAGTTTTCACAGTTTAAAACCTCAGCAGAAGCGGCTGATTTTTTACGGAAAGGTCAAGCGGTTTTTGCTCGTTTGGAACATCTGACAATACCTACAGTGGCAATGATTGATGGTTTTTGCATGGGTGGCGGGCTTGAGCTTGCATTGGCGTGTGATTATAGAATTGTAAGCGACGATCAAAATACGCGTTTAGGTTTGCCAGAAGTCATGCTTGGCTTTCATCCGGGCTGGGGTGGAACAGTACGTCTACCACGTTTGATTGGCGGATTCGATGCTTTATCGCAAGTGATTTTGTCAGGCGCATCTCTCCATGCTAAAAAAGCCAAGCAATTAGGTATTGTCGACGATGTAGTGCCTTTACGGC
>JACXUY010000230.1 GCA_014763665.1 Gammaproteobacteria bacterium | reverse complement strand
GCTTGATGTTGGGTAGTATGATTGCCATTATTCGCGGCAATCGTCGTGAGTCTCGTTTGGTGCTAGTCGATAAAAGCGCAGGATTTAGACCAGGCTAATCGGATATTAGGCATGTTTCATCCAGTCAACGCATTCGCCCACTGGCGCAAACTCTGGCACGAGTGTTTGAAGGCTCTGGCGAACCGCACATGGATCGGACGCATCCAAAGCGACAATGAGCTGCTTTAATCCTTGCGACAGATCATCTTTAGGCAAACAGCCTTCAGTAGCTCGAGCAATTTTGGGATGATCTGTTGCCAAAACATCAGCACCAATGAGCAACTCTTCGTAAAGTTTTTCGCCAGCGCGCAAACCAGAAAAGACAATTTCAATATCGCCATCGGGATGTTGCGCATCTTTCACCTCTGAGCCAGAAAGGTGAATCATGCGTTTCGCCATATCTAAAATCTTAACGGGTTCGCCCATATTCAGAACAAACACATCGCCACCCTGTGCCATCGCACCCGCTTGAATGACTAAGCTCGCTGCTTCAGGAATGGTCATAAAATAACGCGTGATGTCGGGATGGGTAACACAAATAGGCCCACCCTGCGCTAATTGTTTGCGGAACGCTGGCACCACAGAACCAGAAGAACCCAACACATTGCCAAAACGCACCATGGTGAATAAGGTTGATTGGCTATCACGCGCCAAGTCTTGCAGCAGCTGTTCAGCCAATCGCTTGGTTGCCCCCATGACGTTGGTTGGGCGCACAGCTTTGTCAGTGGAGATCAACACACATAACTCAACCCCAGTCGCTAAAGCAGACTGAGCCAGTACCTGAGTGCCTAACACATTGTTGCGTACGCCCTCGATGACATTATGCTCTACTAAGGGCACATGCTTATAGGCGGCAGCATGATAAATGGTTTGAATGGAAAACTGAGTTAACACCTGTTTCATTCGACTTTCGTCTAGCACACTGCCTAGCATCGGATAGAGCGTTAGTTGCGGAAAGGCAAGACTTAATTCTTGATGGATGGTGTAAAGGG
>JACXUY010000229.1 GCA_014763665.1 Gammaproteobacteria bacterium | reverse complement strand
AACAGTATCTGAACGACCATTCGAATATTGAGCTTCAATGGTACCATCTTTGTTCACTTGCACATTCACCAAGTCTCCCGCCGCATAACCATCTTGGGTGACACCACTAATATTGTAAGTGCCAGCATATTGTGTAAACTTGGTTAAATCAGCTTCAAATGTCATTGCCTCTGTTACACCCACCGTACCCGAGATATTGGGTACATCAAAGTACCAATTTTGAGGCGCGGTCACTTTTGAAGGTGGCGTATTATTTCCAGCAATCATGGCGAAATCGCCATTATTATTAAAATCTAATAACTTACCATTGTTATCAAAACGATAAGCCTGAACCACAGCATCTGGAATTGACTTCACGACACCATTTACACCAAAAGCGGCATTAAAAGCATTTTGTGCTGCAGTCGTCGCGGGTGGGACTAATGGTCCTGCAAAAGCAACCTCTGCAGCCTGCGCAGCCTGCGCTGCCTGCGAAGCATTTAATCCGATCGCAGTGGCTGCTACTTGCGCTGCTTGTGCTGCTTCTGCTGCTGTTGTTGGCTGAATTGGCACGTTTAACGTATTATTGACTGTAAATAGCGATACTAGTCGAGACGAGTCCGAACTCCAAGTATTTGCACCCGTATAGGCCGTGTAAGCATTTGTTCCTTGGGCATCGGTAAAAGTTGTTTGACCTGTTGCCGCAATTGCAGCATTGTAGGCAGCCAACTGACCAGCAGCACCACCACCACCAAAGGCACCAGTCGCATTTGTTCTCGCTGTATTCGCTTCTGCCACAGTTCCACCAATTGCCAACACAAGATTGTAGGCATTTTCGCCCGCACCTTTTGCAGTTGTTGGTAGACCAAAAATAGAGGCTGATTTTTGCGCTGCTGCTGCTTGAGAATGCGAAGCTCCACCTGAAATCAATGCTTGATAATTAGTGTACGCATCTTGATTACTAACACCGTTAGCTGCAGAATCTTGACCAGAACCCGATTTATAGTAGGTTCCCGTTACGGGATCAAAGTCTTCTATGATGTATTGGGCATACC
>JACXUY010000228.1 GCA_014763665.1 Gammaproteobacteria bacterium | reverse complement strand
AACAACTTTGACCCAATCACAATCGAGACACTGAGCTTTATCGAACAAGTCTCTGATTTTAATGGTTACCTAGATGATCCAAGTAACCTTTTAGATTTCAAGGATATTATTGCATCTAGCGCCGCCATGACCGCGATTGCCGAAAGCTCTACAGCGATGAGTGCAGTAGCGGCAAGCTCTACAGCGATGAGCGCGATTGCCGCAAGCTCTACAGCGATGAGCGCAATTGACGCTAACGATCAAGCAGTTCGAATCTGGATGCTTGCTGGAACAGGGCAGAATTACGCGAACTTTGCAAGCGTTACAGCAGTAGCTGCAAGCTCTACCGCCATGAGCGCGATTGCCGCAAGCTCTACCGCCATGAACGCAGTTAATGCTAGTCAAACAGCGATGGACGCCATTTATGCCTCTGCATTAGTCACTAAAGTAAACTACGGCCTCGCTGCCACTTGGGCTAGTGAAGTAACCATTCGCAGTGGTGCTGGGCTATTTGTACGCCTAACGACGTTTGGTAATGGTGGTGGATGGGGCGAAGGCAACACTGGTAGCGAATGGATTGAATATGACGGTGCGGATGTTTACTACTCCGAACGTGGCGCCAACCCCTATAACCATACAGCACTTACAGCGTCACCACGTCACCCCATGCGTAAATTTAACTCCTCGCTTAAGTATCGAGGTTACGCGGCCGTAGAAATTGCATACATCCAACTTTAATCGTAAGGACTAGAATATGAAATTAATCGTAAGCACTAGCAAAAATACTATTATCGGAACGCTTGAAGGTACGCCAGAAGCACACAACCCCGATATGCTTTACTTAGACCCACCCGAAGGTTTTGATATTACCAGCATCAATGACTACACCTTAGTTGACGGGGTACTTACGATCGACCCAGCAGCTGCATTACAGCGTGCCAAACTGCAAAAGATTCGTGCCATCCGCACACATTTCGATGCCATTATGCAAGGTATTAAAGCCACTGTAGCAGCTTACGAGATTCAGACGTGGGATACGCAGCGCGAGGAGCTTGTG
>JACXUY010000080.1 GCA_014763665.1 Gammaproteobacteria bacterium | reverse complement strand
ATCGTTTACCACCTAAGCGCCGCCGTTGGCGCGTTTTTACCGGCGTTGACGGTGATTTTGTTGGCCCTTCTATGGCTCAAACGCACACGTTGAAAGCCTGAAAAAACTCAACAGGCCGGGTAGGTCAGCGGAGTGCCTCCAAGCGCACCTTCACGAAAGTGTAAAGTAAATGCATTTTTATTTACGCATTTAAAAGTCATAATAATCGGTTTGTATAGTCCGTATAGCTACGATTATGAGCGTTCATGTCCAATAAAGTTTTCAGCTTGTTTTCTGATTGGCAGGTTTTTCTGCAAAATCGGACATTGCCCTTTTTGGCAAGTATTGTGTTTTTTTTGTTGTTGGCCTGGCAGTTGGGTGGACTGTTGTCTTTAGTATTGCACACGCCGCAAGCACCCATTGTGCCGACACTGTCGGTGGTGACAACGTCGTTTCCAACAGCGCCTATTCAAGCCAGCGCATCGCTCTTATTTGGCGAACCTGCGTCAGTTCAATCTCCACAAAAAGCTCAGGAAGCGGTTAATTCCGCCCATCTTGCCAAGACGCAATTACGCCTGAAGTTGTTAGGCGCGATTGTGACGGCACAGCGCGCCGTTGCGATAATTGAATCCAGCGGTAAAACCCTTGTGGTGGCCGAAGGGCAGGAGGTGATGTCGGGCGTGCGCTTGTTGAAAGTCTATGCCGAAGAGGTGGTTTTGGAGCATCGCGGTAAACGCGAAAAGTTGCAGATGGAGCAGGTTGGAAAAGGATTGATTGCTAAGGTAGCGCAGACAGCCTCCCCGCAAGCCCTGAATGCGGAGGATAAAGTCTTGCTGCAAAACCTGACTCAGACCCTTCGTGCGCAGCCGCTCAGTCTTTCTAAATACATCCGCTTTCAGCCTGTAAATCAAGGGGGAGCGCTCAGCGCCGTTCAGATTTGGCCGCGGGAGTATGAGGCCGTTTTTCGTGCTTTGGGCTTGCAGGCTGGGGATAAGCTGAAGCGGGTAAACGGCCAAAGTATGGCTGAAATGGCTCAAGATGCCAATGGATGGCAAACGTTTTTGGAGCAATCCCAGTTTGCATTGCAGGTGGAACGGGATGGCCAGCTACTGGATTTAACAATCGACTTGAATGAATGGGCGGCGGATTGATGGCGCGTGTGAGTAAAACGGAAACAGGAATGAAGCAATTGATGAACGGGCAGTGGATGCGTTTACGGGCGAGCGGTCAACGCTGGGTTTGGGTTGTGGCAGCGTCTATATTGCTCAGTCATGCGGCCCATGCGGCAGAGGGCTTGCAGCAAAATTTCAAAGAGGCTGAAATTGCAACCGTGGTAGAGGCCGTTGCCAAAATCACCGGACATAATTTTGTGATTGATCCGCGCGTTAAGGGCAAGGTCACCTTGATTGCGCCGGAGGCCATGTCTGCGGATGCGCTGTATGAAACCCTGCTGACGATTTTGAACGTACACGGTTACACGGCCGTGCCCAGCGATAATAATGTGATTAAAATTGTGCCCGCCAATCTGGCACGCGATCAGGTGCCTTATCGGGCATCCAACGCAGAGGGTGAGGCCTGGGTGTCGGAGGTGATTGGTGTTAACCACGTATCTGCCGCCAAGTTGGTTGCTGTGTTGCGCCCACTGGTGGCTCGTGAAGGGCATCTGGTAGCGTTGGCTGAAAGCAATAAGTTGATTGTGACCGATACGACTGCCAATATTCAGCGTATCAAAAAGGTGTTGCAACGTGTTGATGTCGATACACAAAGTGGTTATGAAATTATCCAGCTTAATCACGCCTCCGCCGAGGATGTTGCCAAAACCCTGCGTAATCTTCTACCGAAAAACGCCGATGTCAACCCGGCTAAAATCAGTTTTGACGAGCGTTCCAACCGTCTGATTCTGGTGGGTGAAGAAGCCCGACGCCTCATGTTAAGAGCCATGGTAGCGGAGTTGGATGTTCCTGTACCGACCCAGGGGCGCGTGCAGGTTATTTACCTGCGTTATGCCAAAGCGAAAGACCTGGTGCCGGTATTGCAGGCGCTGGCCAGTAACCGCTCATTATTGGTGACAGAGGAGATGAGCGGAGCGATGATGCCTGCAACCTTAGCGGCGCCGGCCGAAGGGGAGGCGCCAGCACCGGCGAGTCAGGCATCTGCCGCCAATCTTGATCAGAAAACTATTCAGGAGCGCATCAGTATCGAAGCCGACGAACGCATGAATGCGCTGGTAATCAGTGCGCCGCCGGCGATGGTCAATGCACTTAAAGATGTGGTTAAGCAGCTCGATGTGCGCCGCGCGCAGGTCTTGATTGAAGCGATTTTTGTTGAGGTATCCGAAAACAAAGCCGCCGAACTGGGCGTGGAATGGGGGGCTAACGGCCCCAATGGAGGAGGTCTGGTCAATTTCTCCGGTACACTTCCGGCGCTGTTAAGCGGCGATCCGACCCAACAGATCTCGGCGATTGGTAATGGCATTACCAGTGGCCTGGGCGAAATCACCTCGGACGGTTATGGCTGGGGCGCGCTGATTCGGGCGTTGAACAGTGATTCCAATTCCAATGTCTTAGCCACGCCTTCCTTGCTGACGCTGGACAATGAAGAGGCCGAAATTGTGGTGGGTAAAGAGGTACCGTTTCAGACGGGCAGCTACACCAGCACGACAACGAGCGTTTCCAACCCGTTTAGTACGATTGAACGTAAAAACGTGGGTCTTAAACTGAAGGTAAAACCGCAGATCAACGAGGGTGACGAGATCTATCTGGATATTGACCAAGAGGTTTCCGATGTGTTGCCGAAGGGCGATGCCGTAGATTTACAGACGACTAAGCGGCAGATTAAAACCAAGGTTATTGTAGGCAATGGCAATATCATCGTGCTGGGCGGATTGATTAACGAGCGTGAAACTGAAGTGGTGTCTAAGATTCCAGGTTTGGGCGATATTCCCGGACTGGGCGCGCTGTTTCGCTCCAAGCAGAACGAGCGTGAAAAGGTCAATTTAATGGTGTTTCTGCGCCCGGTGATTGTGCGCGATAATGCCATGAGCGATTTTTACAGTCAGAAAAAATATTCCATTATGCAACATGAGCAGACGCAGCTTTTGCATAAATACGATTCGGAGCTGCTCAAGGGGCTGCGTCCACGCTTACCGAGTCTGCAGCAGTGGCAGAGCGGCGATGTCAAACCGCTTCCGGAAAAAGTCGCGCCTAAAAATGAGCCATCCGTTCCAGTGCAGGATGATGTGGATTGGCTGTTTGAGAGAAGTCTATGAGTTTGGCGTTTTCGTTTGCACGCGCGCATCAACTGGTGGTGAGCCCCCAGGCTGACGCGAGTGTGGATGTTTTTTACACCCGGCAGACCCCGCTTGAGGCGCTGCTGGAGTTGCAGCGCTCCCTGAGTACGGGGGCATTTGATGCAAGGGAAGTGCGCCTGAATTTATTGGATGAATCGGTCTTTGAGTGTAAGTTGCAAAGCGCTTACGCCGCGAGTGGAGCCACTTCAATCGCCGCGATGGATGAACTTGAAAGCGACGATTTGGCCAGTGTGGTGGCAGAGTTGGGTGAGCCTGAAGATCTGCTTAACAGCGCTGACGATGCGCCGGTCATCAAATTGTTGAATGCGATTTTAGCCGAGGCGATTCGCGCGCATGCCTCCGACGTGCACATTGAACCCTTTGAAAATCAGTTGCGAATCCGTTTCCGTATTGATGGCCGTTTGTCTACGGTGCTGACGCCCAAAGCGGCGATTGCGGCCATGCTGGTGTCGCGCATCAAAGTGATGGCAAGGTTGGATATTGCCGAAAAACGCGTGCCGCAGGATGGGCGTATTGCGCTTAGATTGGGCGGACGCGCAGTGGATCTCAGGGTCTCGACGATTCCATCGAGTTTTGGCGAACGGGTGGTGATGCGTTTGCTGGATAAGAGCGCCGGGCGCTTGAATTTGAGTCAACTCGGATTTTCCGACCCGATGCTTGCCGGCATACAACACTTATTGAACAAACCGCATGGTATTTTTCTGGTCACCGGCCCCACGGGTTCCGGTAAGACCACTACGCTCTATGCAGGCATCAGCCGTTTAAACGATGTGCAACGCAATATCATGACGGTCGAAGATCCGGTGGAATATTATCTTGAGGGCATCAGCCAGACACAGGTCAACAGCAAAGCTAACATGACATTTGCTAAAGGGCTGCGAGCGATTTTGCGTCAGGATCCGGATGTGGTGATGATTGGCGAAATCCGAGATGTTGAAACTGCCGAGATTGCCGTGCAAGCCTCACTGACCGGGCATTTGGTTCTTTCTACGCTGCACACCAATACGGCTGTGGGGGCAATCACGCGCTTACGTGATATGGGGGTGGAGCCTTTTTTACTGGCGTCAAGTCTGATTGGCGTGCTGGCACAGCGCCTGGTGCGCCAGCTTTGCCCGCACTGCAAAAGCGCGCACGAGGCCGATGCGGCTGAATGTGCCGCTCTGGGCGTTAAGCAGGCACTGATTTATCAACCGGTGGGGTGTGAGGCGTGTCAGCACACCGGCTATCAAGGGCGTATGGGGCTTTATGAATTGGTGAGCATTGATGAGACCGTGCGCCAGCTGATTCATGACGATGCCGCTGAATTAGCGATTGAACGATATGTGCGTCAGAACTCGCCCTCGTTGCTGCAAAGCGGATTGGAGAAGGTGTTGAACGGGGAAACCAGTTTGGAAGAGGTGTTGCGTGTCACTCAAAGTTGAGGAGCCGCCTTGTGCCAGCATTTGAATACCGAGCCTTGAAGACCGATGGCAAGGTTACAAAAGGATTGATTGAGGGCGACTCGGAACGTCACGTGCGGCAGTTGCTGCGCGATCAGAAACTCACGCCGATGGTATTGAAGGCCATCGACAAAAAACCGGCAACGCGGCACCTCCAACCCGCTGCCGGGTGGTTTGCAGCCAAAATGCCGACCGCCGATTTGGCCTTGGCCACCCGCCAGTTATTTACCCTGCTGGATGCCGGCACGCCCTTGACCCAGGCATTGCAATCGCTGGCGCGTCAGGCGGAGAGCAAAATGATGCAGCGCTTTTTGGCCGGTTTGCATACGCGCGTTTCGGAAGGCTTTTCACTGGCGGCTGCGCTTGAAAAATCGCCTTACAAAGTGGGTGAGGATTTTATTGCCACGATTCGCGCCGGCGAGGAGAGCGGCCATTTGGATAAGGTGTTGTCGCGGCTGGCAGAGTCGATAGAGCAGCGTGACCGACTCAATAAGAAGCTGAAAACCGCTTTGATTTACCCGGTGCTGATGGTCGTGGTTGCCATTTTGATCGTACTGTTTTTAATGGTTTATGTGGTGCCTAAAGTGGTCGGTGTGTTCGATTCGATGCAACAGACCCTGCCGCCGCTCACGCAAGGCTTGTTGGCGGTGAGCGATTTTGTGCAGCATCAGTGGGGCTGGCTTCTGACTGGCCTGTTGAGTTTTTGGTTGCTGACAAAGTGGTTGCTGCGTCAACCCGCATGGCGGTTTAGGTGGCATAGGTTGTTGATGCGACTGCCGGGGGTAAAGCGTTTTGTGATTTATGCCGCCACAGCGCGTTGGGCGCGCACGCTGGGGGTGTTGATTGGCAGCGGGGTCACGGTAACCGATGCGCTGAAGATTTCGGTGGAGGTCATGGCACTGGATCCGATGCGACAGGCAGTGCAACGTATGGTCACGCAGGTACGCGAGGGTAACCGGGTGAGTCAGGCGATGCAGCAGGCGGGGTTTTTTCCGCCGTTGCTGTTGAATCTGGTGCAGACCGGCGAAGGTGGCGGCAAGTTGGATGCGATGCTGCTCAAAGGTGCGGAACACTATGAGCAGGAGGTGGAGAACGCCGCCGCAACCTTGGTGAGTATTCTCGAACCGTTACTTATTATTGTGATGGGTGCAGTGGTCTTGACGATTGTGCTGGCGATTATGATGCCGATTTTTGAAATGAACCAGATGGTGGGGTAGTTTCCCTGTCTGTAAAAAACAAACATAAATGAGACCTTTGCACGAGAACCCTTTGAAAAACTCAAAATATTCTGATATGCAAAGTCACTCACTTTAAAATACACCCCATTAAATCAATTCAATGGAATA
>JACXUY010000227.1 GCA_014763665.1 Gammaproteobacteria bacterium | reverse complement strand
GACGGGGACAGCGCCGGGGCAGCGAGCAATGCCGCGAGCGCGCCTGCGATGATCCTGCCCCTGTTCATCAGGGAGCAAGGTGGCTTTGGACGAAAGACTGGTCAAGCATCATCAATCAGTGCGATGCTTGAGCGGGCTCTCAAAAGAGACGGTCAAATGCCTTGGAGTCGTAGTTGTTCAGATGCTTAGCCATCTGATTGACGTAAATCATATCTGGTTCTGCAAGAGTAGCTCGGCAGATTAGTTGAAAATTCGGATCAACCGGATCAACAGTGAATTTCACCAATCCCAGGCCAAAAACAGTTGCCAACGCTTCAACACGATCAAAGTCGTCGGCACTGGTAGTATCAGGAAGAACCAAATAACATTTATGTGAGAACAGCCTATAGGAAATCGCCTGACCAAACGCGGTCACGGGTTGAGTTGGGTCAACTTTGATTTCAGCTGACACAATCTGGGGGGCAAACTTAATTAAGTCGCCTGTCAATGGCCTTAAAACTCCGATTACGTCAGGAGTGTTCCACTTACCCTTGAATACATTGCCCCCAATCGGGATCGCTTCAGTCACCTCATCCAAGCCATCTCGTAACCACTCGGCAAAGGGCTCATAAAAGTCCTCTTCCTTCACCGACTTTCCCGAGACCACAACCACATCAGCCTTTGGTTCAGACTTGTGGGCATCAATTTCTTTTACCTTGGCCACACCATAAGTGTAGATCCCTTTAGAAATCTTTTGGACATTGGGATCGTTTTTGAAAAGCTTCTGAGTGGCACCCCAGATACTGTTTACCGGAGTTTCAGGATTCGCAGCAGCAAGGTCTTTGACGAGGGTATTCCAGCGAACACCCTCATCAGAGTCCTGCAAGTAAGCTTTAGCTAGTTCACCAATTTGATTGTAGCTAAGCTTGGCCATGGATCAATAGACCCGCGCCTTGGGCTCGATATACTCGATATCTTCGGTCAGCGTGTATTCGTGGACCGGACGGTAATCGATGCGGATGTTGCTGCCGCGACCGCCCCAGCCGTCGAACCAGGAAATGGTGTGCTTCATCCAT
>JACXUY010000226.1 GCA_014763665.1 Gammaproteobacteria bacterium | reverse complement strand
TACCGTTGAGTACATTTACCTAGATAATATCGTATAGCCTGTCAAATTAACAGGTTTGCTCAAATATAGGGAATCAGGCATGAATTTATTTGTAATACCGAATAATCAGGCAAAAGTGCTTTATACTAAATGTTAGGCAACCACAAAGGAGAAACACCATGAAGAAAGCAACACTTCTCGTAGCACTGCTCGTCGGCGTCACAGGCATGGCACAAGCTGATGGTTATTTGCATGGCCAGCCCGGGACTTCTTACAACAATATCGGCGGTACCACGTTTGGTTCCGATGGTACGAGCTATAACCGCATAGGTAATACCACCTTCGGTTCTGATGGCAGTTATTCTAACCGCATTGGAAATAGCACGTTCCACTCCGATGGAACATCGTCTATTCAGATTGGAAATACGCTGTTTAACTCAGACGGCACGTCAGTCAACCGAATTGGCAACACAACCTTCGGGTCAGACGGAACGACATGCACAAAAATCGGCAACTCAACATTCTGCAATTGATGCCTAACAACGCCATCAACCCGGACGTGCAAAAGCGCCGCTTCGCTCTGCTTTTGCACGCCGGTTATGGCGAACGTTATGCGCAAGAACGATAGTAAAAATAGGAGGGAGAATGAATAAATCATTGTTAGCGTGTGGCGTCTTCTTGTCGCTATTGTCCGGTTGCAGTATGACTCTTCCTGTTAGGGGAAATGTGCAGGGTTCGGATGAAACGTTCACGGGTACTGCAACTGGCTACATGGACGGGGGTGGTGATTTAACAATCGTCACCAACACAGGCGTAAAGTGTACAGGTAATTTTGTTTACGTGACGCACCGAAATGGTGAAGGCGTATTTAAGTGTGATGATGGGCGCAGCGGTCCGTTTGAGTTTGTTTCCACCGGGACTCGTGGAACTGGGTTTGGTGATCTTGGCGGTCAGAGAGTTATGTTTACCTTTGGGAACATGTAATAACTGGGGTCAGAGTAAAGTTAAGTGATATATTGGGACAAAATGAAGCTGTTCTGATCCTGATTATTTAAAGCAACAAATTAGGCCAGTTCTGTTA
>JACXUY010000225.1 GCA_014763665.1 Gammaproteobacteria bacterium | reverse complement strand
ATCCAGCTTATCACCAGCAGGCATGGCCTCACCACGTAGCCAGCGCCTAACACCTTGTAAAGTGATAGACTTTCCCCAGTAGCGCAGGTTGAACTCCCGTTCTAAAACAGCAGGCTTGGCTTCATAGCCTGCTTGTTGCATGGCATGGATTAATCGTTGCGAAAATGCGTGTGTTTGCGTGTTCATGAACAAAAGTTAACCTGTTGGCAAAAAACAGGTGAACAGTTTGTTTAGTTTGTTATAAACTATTGTTTATTTATAACTGAACAAAGACCATTTTATGCACCAACATCTCCCTTCTCCTGTTTCCTACCGTGAAGACATTAACGGGCTTCGTGCCTTTGCCGTGATTGCCGTTTTACTCTTTCATTTCACTTTAATCGAATTGCCCGGTGGTTTTGCTGGTGTCGATGTCTTTTTTGTTATTTCTGGCTATCTGATGACTGCCATTGTTGTTGGTGGCCATGAAAAAGGCAATTTTTCACTGCTCAGATTTTACATGGCGCGAGCCAGACGCATTCTGCCTGCCCTAATGGTGGTGATTGCCAGTTTGTTGGCATTGGGTTGGTTCTGGTTGCCGACACCTGATTATCAAGCACTTGGTTCCCAATCGGCTTATGCGTTGAGTTTTTTATCGAATATTCATTATTGGCGTTCAGCGGGTTATTTTGATGCTGCGGCACACGAAAAATGGCTGTTGCATACTTGGTCATTAGCAGTAGAGGCGCAATTTTATGTGCTTTATCCTATATTTATCGCCCTAATATGGCGATTCTGGGCAAGTATTAAAGCCGTAACAGTCAGCTTATTGGTGCTGTTCGTACTTTCTTTATTACTCAATTTAATCGCAACGCATTACAAACCTGTAGCAACTTTTTACTTGTTACCCACGCGTGGTTGGGAGTTGGTGGCAGGCGGGCTGGTGTTCTTACTGGCAAAACAAGGCTGGGTAGCGGCACAAATCAAAACTTACGGCTATTGGTTGGGCTGGTTGTTGATGTTAGCGAGTTTTGCCCTCATTAACGACACACTTTCCTGGCCTGGTTATTGGGCTGTACTGCCTGTAC
>JACXUY010000224.1 GCA_014763665.1 Gammaproteobacteria bacterium | reverse complement strand
TCCATGATTTGGGTGATGTGTTCATCTAATAGCACATTATTATTAGTCTCTTTTTTAAACAGAGCGCTTGCGTCAATAAACTGGGTGGTAGTGTCTGTTTTATGTTTGGATAGCACCAAGATATTAACTGAAATAGATGTACCAAAAAAGAGATTTGGAGCGAGTGATATAATAGTCTCAATATAGTTATTGTCTATTAGATATTTACGGATTTTTTGCTCTGCTCCGCCGCGGTAGAAAATACCAGGGAAACAAACGATAGCCGCGCGTCCTTTGGCTGAAAGGTAATGAAGCGCATGCAAGACAAAGGCAAAATCAGCTTTGGACTTAGGGGCAAGCACACCAGCAGGAGCAAAGCGGTCATCGTTGATAAGTGTAGGGTCATCGCTACCTATCCATTTTACTGAATATGGCGGATTGGATACGATAGCGTCAAAAGGTTTATCATCACCAAAGTGCGGGTCAAGCAGGGTGTTACCAAGCTGGATGTTAAATTTGTCGTAGTTGACATTATGTAAGAACATATTCATACGTGCAAGGTTGTAAGTGGTGTGGTTGATCTCTTGCCCGAAGAAGCCCTCTTGAATGATGTGTGCATCGAAGTGCTTTTTGGCTTGGAGCAGCAGCGAGCCGGAGCCGCAGGCCGGGTCATATATCTTATTGATGGTAGTTTGCTTGTGCATGGCAAGCTGTGCGATTAGTTTTGAGACATGCTGCGGGGTGAAAAACTCACCTCCGGATTTGCCGGCATTGGCAGCATAATTGTGTATGAGGAACTCATAGGCATCGCCAAACAGGTCGATGCGGCTCTCGTCAAAACCTCCAAAATCAATCTCCGCCACCCCTTTGAGTATTGCAGCAAGGCGGGTGTTTTTGTCTTTGACTGTTTTACCAAGACGGGAGCTTGTGGTATCAAAGTCGGCAAACAGCCCTTTGATGTCTTGCTCGGAAGGATAACCATTGGCTGAGCTTTCAATGGCGGTAAAGATAGCGGCTAAGTCGGTGTTTAGGTTCTCGTTGGTATTGGCATTTGCTGCCACATTGGCAAACAGTTGACTGGGGTAGATG
>JACXUY010000223.1 GCA_014763665.1 Gammaproteobacteria bacterium | reverse complement strand
CTGCAGACCCGAAACTGAGTGATCTATCCATGAGCAGGTTGAAGCTGGTGTAAGAGCCAGTGGAGGACCGAACCCGCTGACGTTGAAAAGTCTTGGGATGACTTGTGGATAGGGGTGAAAGGCCAATCAAACTTAGTGATAGCTGGTTCTCTCCGAAATATATTTAGGTATAGCGTCATGTTCGAAACTTATGGGGGTAGAGCACTGAATGGGCTAGGGCTGCTTACCGCGGTACCAAACCCTATCAAACTTCGAATACCATAAGTGGATTCATGGCAGTCAGGCGGTGGGTGATAAAATCAATCGTCGAGAGGGGAACAACCCAGACTACCAGCTAAGGTCCCTAAGTTGCATTTAAGTGGAAAACGATGTGGAGTTACTGTGACAACCAGGAGGTTGGCTTAGAAGCAGCCATCCTTTAAAGAAAGCGTAACAGCTCACTGGTCTAGTGATTCTGCGCGGAAAATATAACGGGGCTAAGATGTACACCGAAGCTTTAGATTCAATTTTAATTGAGTGGTAGGAGAGCGTTCTATTCAGCGTAGAAGATGTACCGGTAAGGAGCGTTGGAGCGGATAGAAGTGAGCATGCAGGCATGAGTAGCGATAATTGAGGTGAGAATCCTCAACGCCGAAAACCCAAGGTTTCCTACGCGATGCTCGTCATCGTAGGGTTAGTCGGGTCCTAAGTCGAGTCCGAAAGGGGTAGACGATGGCAAATTGATTAATATTTCAATACCAACATATAAGCGCGATGTGGGGACGCATAGAGTTAATCGAGGTCACTGATGGAATAGTGGCTCGAAGGACGTAGGCTGTTACTTAGGCAAATCCGGGTAACGTTAGGCCGAGATCTTACAGGCTCTTGACACTCTTCGGAGGAGATGGAGAATCGATGATACTGTCGTGCCAAGAAAAGCCACTAAGTATATTATATGTTGCCCGTACCGTAAACCGACACAGGTGGGTGGGATGAGTATTCTAAGGCGCGTGGAAGAACCCTGGTTAAGGAACTCTGCAAACTAGCACCGTATCTTCGGTATAAGGTGTGCCCCAAGTAGGTGAAGAGG
>JACXUY010000222.1 GCA_014763665.1 Gammaproteobacteria bacterium | reverse complement strand
GCTGAAAAAGATCAAGGGCAAGTACGAAAATGTCTACCTGAAATCCAAAGTCACCCATGTCGAAGCCAAACCGGAAGGGTTGGTGGTGACGTTTGAAGGTAAGGATTGCCCTGCAACCGATACATTTGATCGTATTCTGGTGGCAGTAGGGCGCGCACCTAACGGTAAACTCATTGATGCCGAGAAAGCTGGTGTTGCCGTCAATGATTGGGGCTTTATTGAAGTCGACGAACGTCAAAAAACCAATGTGGATCATATCTATGCAATCGGTGACATCGTCGGTCAGCCTATGCTGGCACACAAAGCGGTGCACGAAGGTAAGGTCGCTGCGGAAGTGATTTCAGGGATGCCGTCTGCCTTCACGCCAATGGGGATTCCTTCAGTGGCCTATACTGATCCTGAAGTGGCCTGGGCAGGTAAATCCGAAGACCAGCTTAAAGCTGAAGGTATTGAGTACGAGAAGGGCGCTTTCCCATGGGCCGCTTCCGGACGTAGCTTGAGCTTGGGACGTGACGAGGGGATGACCAAAGCCTTGTTCTGTGCGCAAACGCATCGCCTGCTGGGTTGTGGTATCGTTGGCCCTAACGCCGGTGAATTGATTGCCGAAGCGATGCTGGCGATTGAAATGGGCGCGGATATGCAGGACATCGGTCTGACCATCCATCCTCACCCAACGCTATCGGAAACCATCTGCTTCGCAGCAGAGATGGCAGAAGGCACGATCACCGACCTGATGCCGCCGAAAAAGAAAAAATCACACTAAGTGATACCCTAAAACCCGCGCCTAAAAACGCGGGTTTTTTTATTGAACATAATTTTGTCATGTCTTTTGTTTTGATGGTAAAAGAATAGGAATACCTATGCATATTCAAGATTTGATCAGCGAAATGCTTTCTATGCAAAACGCGCTAAATGAAGCCACTAATGGCAAAGATTGGCGTTCCGGTGTGACTGTATTGGGTAAGGAGATTGATTGGCGTCGTTGTATCGTGATGGAATCCGCAGAGCTGATTGACAGTTACCCGTGGAAGCACTGGAAAAGTGTAGATGCGCAAGCGGATATGGATAAT
>JACXUY010000221.1 GCA_014763665.1 Gammaproteobacteria bacterium | reverse complement strand
TTTCCATGCGATTGGCATGGCTAAAAACAACGAATCCAGTCTTGGTAAGTCAAACCCTTCGCCTACATATTTTCCTGTTGCGACGACGACTTGAGCCGATTGTAGATGATTGTCAGCGTTCTTGCGTTCCGCAGCTTTCATGGCGCCTTTGAGTACGACAGTGCTTATACCCATCTCGGTAAGTCGTGAGTGTATGTACTCTGCGTGCTCTCTACGCTCTGTAAGGACTAACGGGTGTCCGCCATTCTGAACACACTGAGAGGCGTCTGATACGATTTTTGACGTGCGCTGTTGGTTATCGACGAGCCAGCGGTAGGCATCGCTTATTTTTGGGCGCTCATCTGTTTTTATTAGCGCAGCTGGCGGTATATCGTAGAGCTGATGAATCATCACGGTTTGAGTAAATTGCTCATCAGGGCTTTGTTTCACTTTGTAGCGAATTGGCCCTGCCGCCATAAAAATGATCTTTTGATGGCCATCTTGTCGCTCTGGCGTTGCTGTAAGGCCCAATACATATTTTGCTCTTACCTCGTTGAGTACCATTTCAAACCTTGGTGCAGATAGGTGGTGGCATTCGTCAACAATAATGTGGCCATAGTCTTGGATGAGAGGGGAGATAGAGTTGTCTTTTTTATTGACCAAGCTTTGGTAGGTGGCTATGTCGATAATGCCACTCGGCTTTCTTTTGCCACCGCCTATACTGCCAATGTTTACTTCTGGTAGGAATGTGCGTAAGCGCTCTTGCCATTGTTCGAGCAGTTGTCGGCTATGAACCAGTATGAGGGTATTTACTTTGCGTTTTACGATCATACCAATGGCTGTAACCGTTTTTCCAAATGCGGTGGGCGCATGCAAAATCCCGAAGTCGTGTTTAGATATTGCGGCCACTGCGTCACGCTGGTTCTTTCGCAAAGTGAACTCGGGGGTAAGTTTTAATAATGGTTTGCCGGTTTCGCGCTTATCGTCAAATAGTGGCGAAATATTGTGCTCTTGTAGCAAAGCAATCGCGTCATCAAGACAGCCTCGCGGTAGTGCTAGATAACCGTTTTCAATACGAGCACAGGAAATAAACCTCGGAATGCCA
>JACXUY010000220.1 GCA_014763665.1 Gammaproteobacteria bacterium | reverse complement strand
AACAAGCATTGCCCAAAGTATCAAACTTCCTTCATTAAACGCTGTTTCTATAATCGCATCTTTTGAAAAGAAACCGGCAAGAGGCGGTATGCCTGCAAGTGCGAGTGATGCTAATCCCATATAAAGATATGTTCCCCTCATTGCTTTTTTAAGTCCGCCCATCTTAAAGATATCAAGCTCATCATGCATAGCGTGCATAACATTTCCTGCACCCAAAAATAGAAGTGCTTTAAAAAATGCGTGAGCCCCCAAGTGGAACAGTGCTATCCAATAAGCTCCAAGACCTGCCGCTGCAAACATATATCCGAGCTGAGACAGTGTCGAAAAAGCTATAATTCTTTTTAAATCCCTGTTAACAAGTGCCATTGATGCGGCAAAAAATGCCACAAAAGTTCCCAATGCAGCTATAAAATAGCTTACATCAGGGGTTACTGCAAAAATCGGGTTTGCTCTGATCACCAAGAAAACACCGGCTGTTACCATCGTTGCGGCATGGATTAGGGCAGAAACCGGTGTAGGACCCTCCATCGCATCCGTTAACCATGTATGAAGCGGGAATTGCGCAGATTTACCCATCGCTCCTATAAAAAGTGCGATTGCGGCTGTGGTAATAACTATTTGCGTCATATTTGGAATAGCATCGAAAACAACATCATACTGCAAAGAACCTACATTCCAATATATTATAAATAAACCTACAAGCATACCAAGGTCTGCAATTCTGTTCATTATAAATGCTTCATTCGCTGCCCATGACGGTGAAATAGAAGGATTTATATCCCTTGTTACATCGGCTTTATGATACCAAAAGCCGATCAACAGCCATGAACATACGCCAACGCCTTCCCAACCTATGAAGAGTCCGGCAAAGTTATCGCTCATAACAAGAACAAGCATTGAAAATACGAATGCCGAAAGGTATGAGAAAAATCTATTGAAACTTTTGTCATGATCCATATAACCTATTGAATATACGTGAACAACGGTTGAAACAAGAGTTACAACAAACATCATTGTTACACTTACCTGATCCACAATAAATCCAAACGGAATATTAAGATCTCCCGCAACGATCCAATCCATTAGTTTTACATG
>JACXUY010000079.1 GCA_014763665.1 Gammaproteobacteria bacterium | reverse complement strand
TGTTAAAACAAACACTGAATCTGCTCGCAGTCGTATTCAAGATACGGATTATGCGAAAGAAGCAGCGAACTTAGCGCGTACTCAAGTGTTGCAGCAAGCAGGGATGAGCATGTTGTCGCAAAGCAATCAAAATAGCCAAAATGTGATGTCGTTGTTACAAAAATAACTTTTTATCTTCTAAGTGAAGCGTGAACGCACTGCAAAGTCAGTGCGTTGTTGTTTTTCTTAAACCAAATGATTAAGTTTTTGCTATCTTGGCCGATAACTCGTTAGAATAAAGATACAAAACGCCTGACATGAAGGTGGTGGAGGAATAACATGAGTACAAATGCAATAGGTTCTGGCATCATGAGTGCATTTGGCATCGGTAATTTCGATGTCAATACCTTATCGACAACCTTAGCTACTGCTGAAATTGCACAGCGTAAATCTAGTTTTGAGGCTCAGCAGACCAAGTTTGCCAATAAACAGGCTGGAATGAACCTTCTGCAACAGGCGTTTCGTGGGCTCCAAGTGGGTTTGTCTGACTTGGGTGCAGCAGCTACATTCAATAAAATGACCGCGACTAGTTCAGACAGTGTTGCCTTGTCTGCCAGTATTACTGGCAAACCAACCGCGGCAACTTACAATATTAACATTAATCAACTCGCTCAAGCGCAAAGTGTCGCGTCCACATCTTTTGCAGCTCAAACCAGCCCAATCGGTGAGGGCGTTTTTAGTTTGACGGTTGGTGGTGTAACCAAAGATATCACTATCGGTTCGAGTAACAATAGCCTAGCCTCACTCAGAGATTCAATTAATTCGGCTGGATTACCTGTCAATGCCAGTATCGTCAATGATGGTACAGGTTTTCGCTTGCTCATGTCTTCTACGCAAACAGGGGTGGCCAATGGCATCAGTGTGAGTGTAACAGATAACGATGGCAATAATACTGACACTAGCGGTTTATCGAAATTAGCCAGTGCCAATTTAACAACGACTGTTGCAGCCCAGGATGCTAGTTTCAGCATCAATGGATTAAGCATGACTTCTGCTTCAAATAAAATTGAGGGGGCTATTGAGGGACTAACCCTTAATTTAACCAAAGCAGATGCGGGTGTGACTAAAACCTTAACAGTTGGTTCAGATACTACTGACTTGAAAGACAAGGTAAAGTCGATGGTTGAGGATTACAATGCCATGGTTGGTATCATGAACAGCTTGGGCTCTTACACCAAAGATGCTGAGGACCCGACCGTCGGTTCATTGGCAGGTGACTCGGCATTGCGAGGTGCGCGTTCGCAACTACGTGAAATGCTGAATTTCAGAACCGACACGGGTAATTTCCAATCGCTAGCCGATGTCGGTGTCGTGAGTAATCGTGATGGTACGATTAAATTTGACGAACAGCGTTTTAATAATGCCATGACGAGCGATCCGGTAGCGGTAAGTCGAATGTTCGCGGCAGTAGCTACACCGAGTGATCCTCAGGTTTCATTTATTAACGCTACTGATAGGACAGTGACTGGTCAATACAGTCTTAATGTGGTGCAAGCCGCCAAACAAGCGATTTATTTGGGTGATGTGGCGGCAGGCACTTCAACTGACCCTATTGTTATTGATGCTAATAACAACACATTTTCGCTAACACTCAATGGTACAGCATCTTCAACACTAACTCTTGCACAGGGAAGTTTTAGTAAAACCGAGGTCGCTACTATGCTCCAAGCGGCTATTAATAATGATCCAGCCATCAAAGCTAAAGGATCTCACGTTAGCGTCACATTTGATAATGACAACAATCGTTTTCAAATTACGACACGTGATTATGGATCTTCAAAGAGTATCAATATTGATTCAGTTGGTAGCAATATGGCTTCCACACTGGGTCTTTCAACAGGCTCTGGGGCAACTGGAAGTAGTGCTGGCGCTGATGTTTTAGGTAGTCTTACCGATTCTCAGGGCCGCAATTTTGTTTTCAATGGTGAGGGGCAAAAAGTAACCATCAAGAGTTTACTGACTGGTTCTCCTTATGGATTAGAGTTTAATGTGGCAGGTGAAGCCACAGGTCCGCGTGGTACGTTGAACTTTCAACGAGGTTATGCGGCTGAGCTTAACTTGAAGATTAATAACCTGCTAGATAGCAAAAATGGTTTGTTAGCTACAAGTTTAGATTCGATCGCCAAAAGTCAGACTAAAGTGGCTGATCAACTTAAAAAACTGGATGAGCGCTACCAACTATTAGTCGAGCGTTACACCAAACAATTTAGTGCAGCAAATGCCGCAGTAAGTCAGATGTCGTCATTGAGTGCCTCTTTGGCTAATACCTTCAAAACGAGTAGTAGCGAGTAATCAGCAATGGATGTAACTTTTCTAAACTTACTGGCTGAGGGAGAAGGGTTTTTGCTGTCATTGGCAAAGCACGATCAGGAAACAGTTTTAGAGAAGTTGTCTGTTTGGCAAACTCGTGTTGAAGATTATATTGCGCGGATGCCTGATACCACTTCTGAATTATCATTACAAAAAGGTAATGCATTAATAACACTGGTAAAGCGTTTAGAAGCGGCTTTTATCCAACAAGCAGAATGGATTAAACAACAACAAACCACTCAGAGGCAGCAACACACTGTGGCGCAAAAATATACGGAAAATGTGTAGTTTGTTGTAACTGTGTTAAGCCACCCAACCTTTTTTGCTGTGAAACTCTTTGCGCTCAGCTTGACGTTTGTTTTTAGCTAACTGCTTCTGCTCAAAAGCTTCGCATGACTTGCCGCTCGATTCAAATACGAATAGGGCTGGGCTACTGAGGGATTTAAATGCAAAAAAACGGCATCCATGCGGACGATTGACATCCCAAGTGACATAGTAGTGTTGACATTGCGTACAATCAATTTTTAAGTGTGTCTCTGTCATTAGTGAAGGCTAATAGGGTAAAATGGTTTTACATCAGGAGCAACAGATTGGTTAACGAATCGAGGTAACATTATATGCGTATTGGCTTGTTTTATGGTACAGATACTGGAAATACAGAGCGGGTGGCACAGCAGATTGCCGATGCCATGGGTGGTGAAGTAACCTTGCATGATATTGCTACGGCTAAGCCTTCAGATTTTGCACCCTATACGCATATTATTTTGGGGCAGCCTACTTGGTATTACGGTGAATTACAAAGCCATTGGGAAGATTTCTGGCCGCAATTCCAAACAGTAGATTTTAGTGGTAAAACCATTGCTTGCTTTGGCCTAGGTGATCAGCATGATTATTCAGAGTATTTTCTGGATGCGATGGGCTTAATGCATGATGTGGCTGTGGCTGGTGGGGCAAAAGCTGTGGGTTATTGGTCAACGGCTGGTTATGAGTTTGATGAGTCTAAAGCGCTGACCAAAGACGGTAAACACTTTGTAGGCTTGGGAATTGATGAAGACCAACAAGCGGAGTTGACCAGTGAGCGTATTAATAAATGGGTTGCACAAGTGAAACAAGAGTTTGGAATGTAATTTTGTTTTATAATCGCAAAACAAAGTTAACTGATATTAAAGGCAACCTAGGTTGCCTTTTTACATTATGGAAGAAAGCATGTCATCAAACTTAACCCAAGTCATTCAATCGCACGATGCGGTGTTGGTCTTATTTGGCGCACCGACCTGTCGAGTATGCGGTGATATTAAACCGCATTTATTTGAGGCAGTGCAAAAAGCCTATCCCAGTATGCAAACGGTCTATATTAACTGCAATGATCAAGTGGATACTTGCGCACAACGCGGAGTATTCAGTTTACCTGTGGTGCAGGTTTATTTGCAGGGACAGAAGTTTGTCGAAAAAATGCGCGTTTTCAGTATTGCAGGGCTGATCGATGAGTTGGCGCGCCCGATGCAGTTGATGCTTGGAGATGAGGCATGAATTGGATTACCGTCTTATTTGTCTTGAGTTTGACCGCTTATGTTGCCATTGAGTGGTGGTTAAGTATCATGCATCAGCGTTATATTATGCGTCATAGAGAGCAGGTGCCAACCGAGTTTGCCAGCGTGGTTTCGCTAGAGGCACACCAAAAAGCCGCCGATTATAGTGCCGCTAGGTTGTCGCTGGGACGTTGTGCGTTGTTGTTTGATGTGGCGCTGTTGCTTATTTTGTCTATCGGCGGTGGGTTTCAGCTGATTTATGATTTCTGGTTAGCGACAGATTGGCTAAGTGGTACTGCGCTCGATGTGGTGTTTATGATGAGCGTCTTTGCTTTGTTGGCTTTATTGCATCTCCCTTTTTCGCTCTACAGCACCTTTGTTACGGAAACGAAATTTGGCTTTAACAAAATGTCGCCTGCGATGTTTGCTAAGGATACTTTGAAACAGTGGTTGTTGATCTTGGCTATTGGTCTGCCGTTACTATGGGGCATGATTGCCATAATGAATGCTTGGATAGATGATCTCTGGTGGCTTTATGCGTGGGCAGGCTGGATGGGGTTCAATTTATTGTTGGTGTGGGTTTATCCCATTTGGATTGCGCCCATTTTTAATCAGTTCACTCCCTTAGCCGATGGTGAAATGAAAACACGTATTGAAGCGCTATTGCACAAAACGGGTTTTGATAGTGATGGCATTTTTGTCATGGACGGTTCGTCTCGCTCAGGGCATGGCAATGCTTATTTCACAGGTTTTGGTAAAAACAAGCGCATTGTTTTCTACGATACCTTATTGGAAAAGCTGACTGTCGATGAAGTTGAAGCAGTGTTAGCGCATGAGTTGGGTCATTTTAAGCATGGTCACATCAAACAACGTTTGGTTGAAGGTGCATTGATGAGTTTGGCTGGCTTGGCGTTATTGGGTTGGTTAGTGCAATTACCCGAGTTTTATAGTGGGTTGGGCTTGACCACACAAACTCCTGTCATGGCGTTGCTGTTATTTCTCACTGTTGTGCCCAGCTTTTTCTTTTGGGTGAGCCCATTGATGGCCATTAAAAGCCGTCAACATGAATTTGAAGCCGATGCCTATGCCGCGAAACATGCTTCGGCATCGGCATTAATCAGTGCTTTGTTAGCTATGTATCGTGATAATGCCAGTACCTTGACGCCGCATCCTTGGTATTCGGCCTATCATGACAGTCACCCACCCGCTAAGATTCGCATTGACCATTTGAAAGCGCAGTGAAGGTCTATAAATCTGGGCATAGCATGGCGTTTTTCCTTTTAGTTCTTGTCATGTTCAGGTTATGCTATGATAGGTGTGTGAGTTTTTTGTAGAAGGTATAGTCATGGGTTCTATTGTATTTGATACTTACGAATTTAATAAAACCCTGCGCGAAGCTGGGTTTGACGAAAAACAAGCTGAAGCCTTAACGCGCGCGCAGACAAAATCTATTGAGCAAATGCATAAAGATGCTGATTATGTTTCGCGCACTGAGATGAAGACCGACATTAATGATTTGCGTAAAGATATGCATTCTCTTGAAACGGGATTGCGTAAAGACATGCAAACCATGGAAGAGCGTATTACTGCCAATTTGCATCGCGCCATGATGTTACAAACCTTTGCGATTGCAGGCTTGGTTATCGCTGTTGTGAAGTTTATGAGTTAACAACTCAACAAGTTGAAGCCCCTTTTCAGGGGCTTAGTTGTATCACGCTTTGATGGTGCTAATCGTCGGTAAAGCTAATTGATGCTGATCGGCTAGGGTTAACGCCCGTTGTAAACGAGCGGGTGCGCTACGCCCCAAACAGGCATGATTGGGGTCGCCATAGAAGGCGGCTTTTAATGATTCCATCAGTTGTAAATGATCGAAGCTTCTCTGCGTCAGCGCTTCTTGTAGTGCAATAACGTCTGTGGCTAGGGCTTGCATCAAGTGAGGGTGTTGCTCGACCAATTCGCTGGTCGTGCCACCCACAGCAAGTCCAGCGATATTGCTGGTTTGAATATACAGGTTTTTTAGCACCAATTCGTAAAGCAGTTCATCTTCATTGGCAAGAGTGCGTGCTGGTAAGCCCAGTTTGCTGTAAACAGCCATCACCAATTCCGCTAATGGGCCGTAAACCACGGAAGGCAATACCACCTGATGGGTTTTGCCTGCTTTTTTCTCGAACCACACTGAAATGATGGTGGGATTCGTTAAGCCATGTTGCTGCCAATCGTTGGGGAGTAGTTCATTCTGAATTAATACCAAACGATCTTGCCAAGCCACAGGCATGCGTGCCAATAAATTAGGCAAGTCTTTTTCAGCGACACAGACCCAAACGCTACAAGGAATGGGGTAGGTCTCGGCCATTTGCGCTAAATCGTGTTGGCGCAAAATGGGAACGACAGGAGACCCCTGCATCAGCAGTCCAGATGCAAAGGTTTTACCCAGTTCGCCCAGTCCGATAACGATATTGAAATTGCTACTCATAATCTTTCTCACAATAAATGGCAGGTTACACACTCTAACAGGAAGGGGGGTCT
>JACXUY010000027.1 GCA_014763665.1 Gammaproteobacteria bacterium | reverse complement strand
TCGTCCGGAAGTTATTGACCACTTCATGATGTTTTGACTCTTTGAAGCTTTAAAATGCCTTTGATTGGATGTGTTCACGATTCATGACCTTGAATACCAGCTAGGCGACTTAGCGATGAAAATTAGGCTTATTACTTGATTCTTGAATGCTCTGACTATTTGTCAACTTAAAACATAACCTAACTCTTTTATATTTTTAACTAATTTAGAATCTATTTTTTTACGTAATCTATTCAGTAAATTTCGAACCGCCTGAGTGGAGCCTTCCGAACCATAAATTGCATGCTCGATGCTTCGACAGTCAACTAAATGACCGCGCCTTTTAATCATAAACTCCAAAAAAATCACTTCATTTTTGGTTAAATCAATGCGCTGCGAGGTCTCTTTCCAAATACACTTATTAATAAAATCATATTCAAGGTTTGTTTCAATTTGTTGACGAAACAAGCCTGTTTCAAAAAAAGTTTGCGCAACAGACTGAAGCACACAAGTGAGTTTTGTCATGGTAATAGGCTTAACTAAGTAGTCAACAAGTGATAACTTAATGGCCTCCATCAAATAAGCCTCATGTCTATGGGCGCTCATCACAATAATGGGGGTAGAGCGATCCTTTTTGCGTATTGTTTTAACAACATCCAAACCATTCATCTCGGGCATTTGAACGTCAATAATAATGAGATCAATCTGATTTTTTTCATACTTTGCCAAAGCATCGACACCGTTGGACGCGGTATAGACCTCATGAAAATAATTTTGCAATACCGCCGTCAAAGATTCACGTTGTAACAAGTCGTCATCAGCAAATAGAACATTAAAATTTTGTAGTACGGAAATAGGGGCAGTTTTCATATAACTCAATACAGTCTTTCAATATGGCATTAAATAATAAGCAGTCAACACCGCAACTTGAGATTCGTCTAAATTTGTATTAGCGGTGCCACCATAAGCTCGACGGTTGTCCAAACTCCACGCCGCATTTGCTGTCGAGGTGCTATTTGCCAAGGTATTTTCCCGAAAAGCCCCAAAACGAGCATCCGCTTTACCATCAATTTGTGCATCTAAAAACTGCGCTAAATCAGGCGTTAAAGACTTAATCACCATAACATTTCTATTACGGATCACATAACTACCTGCCGTAGCCGCAGGTTCAGACCAATTGACGTTTTGAAAACACACCGTCGTCTCTTGCGGATTACCATTGGAATCTAAATAGACAAATGCATGCTCAACGCCCTCTGAACGACCAGCGGGCATTTGAATCCCTGTCGCATCCATAAAAGAATGTAAAGCCGTTCCACAAATCTCATTCGGTGTGGCGCTGGCACCATCAATTTTCAAAGTCGGTGCAGAACTTGAATCGCCTATCACAATACCCGTTCGAGCGTAGTAATCTTGATAAGACCTTGACCAAGACTGAATAAATAAAGTGCTTATTTGCTGGTAAACTGCATTACGCTGAATATCTTTACCGATTGACACTGCGCCAATTATTAAACCAATAATAATCAACACCACCGACAGCTCTACTAAACTAAACCCTTGCTGAGCCTGAATTTGTTTTTTCATTTTCAATTCCTAATAAGATAAACGAGCGAATTTATTGCCTAAATAAGCCATAACGATCTGCATTAACAACGTTTTGATGTATTTGATTTTTTAAGTTGTTAATCTCAGCAACCTTACCCACAACATCATTAGCCAAACTATCGGCTTCCACTTTATTCGCAATCGCCAAAGCCATCACAACCGTTGCCGATGCCATACCAACACCTGCTGCAATCACCGCTGCGACAGACGCAGGGGTAATCGCAACCCCAGCTACCCCCGCAGTATTAAGGGTTTCAGATATACCAATAGGTATTGTGGCGGCCGCACTCGCAACCCCACTGACACCACTGGCCATAGTGGCTGCAGCGGCGGCAATATCGGCCGAAGCAACGTCTTTACCAATGTCTATTTGGATTTGATAGTCGGCCATCGACTGGGCCATTAAGGCACTGGCGCTGGCAATATTGGCATGAGAATGCCCGATTATGCTAACGGCTTGTTGACAACCTAAATCAAGCCATAGATCGCCAAATCGAACAATGTGTGTTCGATCATCGTTGACTGAACTTAATGCCGTTTCCGCGCTAAAAAAATTAAGGTCATCGGCAATATTAGTTTGATTGGCATCGGCTAATCCGCCGGTATTATCGGCATCCAAACCACCTAAGTCATGCAAGACGTAGGCGACGTTTTCTCGATGAGAACCCGCGCGATGAATATTTAAAGCCGTCACATCAACTGAGTTAAGTTGTTGAGCATGATTAAGCGCCTGACAAAAATCTAATACATTAGGCGCACCCAAATTTAAAATTGACGAGCTTCCAACTGGAGCTACTTCTGCGTCTGGGTTATCGGTCACCAAATAAACAGCAAAACGATCAAGCTGCTGCCACAACTGCATATTCGGTTCGCCAACATCGGCTTTAGAAAACAAGGCATACCTCAAAGGAACGCCGCTTGCATTACTTATGGGTGCCGAAAAGCCTAAACTTTTATAAGCCAGCTCGCCCTTTACAAGAGCGCAGTTTTCAACACCGTTATTTGTATTGGCAGGGCAAGGTAAACGTCCATTCGTCATAACAAAACTGGTTATGGCTTGATTAGCGATTTCAAATTTAGATTCACTGAATTTTTTACTCTTTGAATCACTTAAACGAGGATAAAGTTGAGACAATAGAACGGCCACAAAACCAATTACGGTTAAGCTAACCGCCATTTCAACTAACGTAAACCCACTGAAAAAAAGTTTATTTTTCATTAAAACCACCCTCTTGCATCACGATTTTTGGCTTCTAACAAAGCGCGTTGGTATTGGGTAGTAATGTCGGTCAAATGCGCTTGAGCTTCAGCCACTTGCACAATAGAATCATCACGTGCCGAGATGGCATCGGCTAAATCAATCGCGGCTAAAACGATACCTAACTCAGTCATCGCTCCAGCTAAAGCCGCCGGAATAATAAAGGTGGGAAGCGCTATTTCAAAACTCTCTAAACCAACAGCAAATGCAATGGTGGTATCCGCCACATAAATAGCCAAATCCAATACCGCCAATGCCATATTAAAACTAGCTTGTTCAACCCCGCCATTATTAACATCTAAGGCAAAATCTCGAAACGATTTTGTATACTCCATTAAACTCAAGGCATCGTATAGAGCATAAGCGTTACGAGCACTGGTATTGACCTCAGACAGTAACGTCGGACAAGCTAGGCGGCCACTTAGCTGATGAAAGCCAACACTAAGGACTATGTCATCATAATGTGTATCAATCCCTTTACTAGGTAACTCAAACCCCGCATTGCCCACCTGATTAACGCCATCAAATAATCGGCCATTGCCGTTTTTGTCTTCATGACCGGGAAGCGCTAAGACATAAGCCTGATTGATGGCCTCTGAGCCAACTCCAACATGGGTGTAGAGGTTATTGTATGGGATACCTGCAGCCTGTTTTAATGCCCAACAAAAATCCACACCATTGCTTTGAGTACTGGTTTCGCCGTTCGGCAACACTGGGGAAAAGCGATTTAAAATACTGGCTAAATCGGTATCATTTGCCGCGTTGGCATTGGCATTTCGATACACGCTATAGGCAAACTGTTGCCCCTGTTCACTTTTAAAAGCGAACCCAAGTTCCAATGTTCGATAAGGCAAAGTCCCACTACTCACCGAACAATTTTCATAACCGTCGCCATCGCTATCAGGGCAAGGTAAGCGTGAATGTGCTATTAAAAAACCATCAATCGCTTTTGAAGCCGCCTCTAAATGCTTTTCATTTTTTACCTGAACAAATATTTGCTGAATTTGTGGCCATAAAGCCAACATCGTAGAAGTTATTGCCCCAACAATCACAAGAACAATCGACAACTCCACCAAACTAAAGCCTCTTATGTATTTATTGCCTAAACTTTTAGAAGCATTTTTTCGACAAAATAAGCACTGCATTATTGATATATACCCTTTTCATCAATAGTCTGAAGAATATTTACAGCTCCGGTATCAATCGCTTTAAAGCTCGATTCATCCGCAGTTGATTTATTGCGACATTCCGAGACCGCAGGCACCGCATTTAGATCTTCAAACCAAGTTTTACCAGGAGTTTGTAAACACTGCATTTTTGCTATTTGAGCCTCTATATCGGCTACACTTTTCTCTTTTTCGTTGGCTATCTGATCTTTTTGATACCAGTCAAATTTTCGAATCAAAATGGCATTTATGTAAGATTGATTGCTTAAATTTTGCTCGGTCTGTGAGTTAGCCGGCTGACTTTGATATGTACGTAAATCATTACCCTCAATTGCATCAAAACTGGCGTCTAATTTATTAGGGCTTACGCCACAAAACGGTCTATAAGCACTCGACGACGCTGTATTGATTGAGATAAAGACGCTGTTAGCACACTCATTGTGTGTTTGCTTAAAGCTTTCGATTAAATTATTCGCATCAATTGAAAGATGAGTCTCTCCATTAGCGCTGCTACAATCTATCCAGTAACCTGAACGAGTCAATTGCGTCAATCGGTTTTGACAACTTGTCGTGTTGTTTCCATTACTGTCTTGCGACGTGACTGATTCCTGCCATGAAACGTTATATTGATAACTTGGTACCCAAACCGGATGGTTCTTGATCGCCGTAATGGTTGAATCATAGGTTTGTCGGCTTTGCGTACTGGCGCTTGCCAAATTATTTTGTGAACTGCTTAAATTGGCTTGTGCTTGCGTATAAGTAGCATAGCTTGTTTGCACAGCAGAAACGGCGTTATTGTGTTGTTTAACAGCTTCCGCAAGTGCCGAACTTTTCTGACAATACTCTTCGGCTAAATGACTCGATTGGCTGCAATCCACTACCGCCAAACCACTTATTTCATCCTCCAACTTTTCTTTTTGTTTTTGGGCTTCTTTTTCTTGCTCGATTGCATTTCTGTATTGTTCATTGGCCGATTCAACCTGAGATTGTCTCTCTGAAGTGACTAATAAAACATCGTATTCATGATCAATTGCAGATTGATAGTTGCTTAAAACATTTAACAAATTTTCATTAGTTTGACCATTTGGATTAGGCTGACCATTCGAGTCTCTGTTGTAGTTAACCAAGGCACTGTAAAGACCTTGGAACATTGCATTTGCATTATCAAGAGCCCCCAGCGGACTGGTTGGATTGATGTAAGCAAGATAAGCGGAATTAGCAGTCTCTCTGGCTTGACTCGCTTGCACCCTTAGTCCCGGAACGGTCACACCCGTCTGATTGCCCTCCTGAGCATCCGCTGGTACCGGCTGGGGATCATTTAATTGAGATGTCAGTTGGTTAATTTGTGTTGAATAATCAACCGTGGCATTTTTAACAGGCGCCGTCATTACAATTGGATTGCCGTCCTTATCCTTAGCATTGACATTAATCGAATCGGGAATAGCCGCACCAGCTCTAACAGCAACATCAATATACAATCCTGTTGCGACGGCTTGCGCAGCAACAGCGGCTACCGATGAAGCTATGGCAACGTTACTGGTGGCAACCCCTAAAGCCGCTGAAAGAACACTGGCTGTATAGACGGGAATAAGGGCACAGCCGACAAGCACAACACAAGAAGCAACCGCTCCTGACAGCAGACCTGTTGCCACGCTAAAGGCTTGAACGGCATTAATTAAATCCCAAGCAGCAATCGCGGCATCGTAGTACAACAAAGCAACATTAATCGCGGCTAACGAAGCGCCCATATCGGCAGCCAGTTTCATATCCTCAGCTTCGTCAATAACCTCTTTTTGCATCAAAACAGAATTAGCCGCCATATCCATAGCGGTGATTGCCGTCTCACAAGCCAAAACCTGTTTTAGATCATTAAAAGAGCGCGTTAAAACAACATCATCATATCCGGTAGCCACCGTGCTGTTTGCTTGAAAAGCCACATTCGAGGTTGAGTTTACACCGTCATAAACATTGCCATCTCCATCGGCATCATAAAGACCGGGTAATGCAAGTGCATAAGCCACATGTGCCTGCCCGTTTGAGTGGTTTATATGTAGTTTTGTGCTATCAAAAGTTAAGTCGGACGCTCGATTTAGCGCTGCGCACAAATCAAGTCCGTTTAAACTCGCCGCTCCTGTAAAATCAAAGGTATAACCGCCAGACATCGTGGGTTGATAACGATTTTTTAGGCTTGCTAAGTCGGCATCGTTTGCCAACAGTGATACAGCGCCATCTTCTCTTTCTAAGCCACCATTGGATTGGGCTACATCATCAGCCGCTCTAAATACGCCATATTGTATAGCTGAATTTCCGGACGCCAAAACGTTGGATTGGATACCCAAAGTACGCAATGGCAAAAACCCTTTTTGGGTGCTAAGAGTACAATTTTCATAACCATCGTTATCACTATCTGGGCAGGGTAATCGGCTGTGTCGCGCAATAAACTGTTGAATCGCTTTATCGGCCTTATTGAGAACCTTTTGTTGATCAAGCTGGCTTTCTTTAGGCGTGTAATACGGCACTAAAACCGTCGCCAAACCTGCTAATACAGTTAAAAGCACTGCTGTTTGCAACAGACTAAATCCGGCTTGTTTTAACCTGAAACTTAAGCGTTTTATCCTTAACACCATTAATACTCCTAGCCGCGACCTAACGAACTTGACTCACTAGTTGATAAATAGGCAGGAACAAAGCCACAATCAACAACAAGAACAAGGCTCCAGCCACCAACATAACTAAAGGTTTAATGATTTCGCTAATGGACGCAACCACATGATTAAACCGTTCTCGATATTCCTCAGCAAGATAGGCTAACTGGCTATCCAAACGACCACTTTCTTCACCCACACTAATCATGCGAACCACAAAACGCGGATAGAGTTTATTTTGCTTCATTTCAGAACTTAATGAATTCCCTCGCGCAACACCTTCCAGCATTTGCGAAATTGATCTACGGTAAACTTCATTGCGAATCGAGCGTTCTAACACCTGCAAACTGTCAATCATGCTTAAACCGGAGGCCGTTAAAAGGCTCAGGTATTCGGTGATAAAGGCCAGCGTAGATGCGTTCACTAAAACTCGAGAAATCGGTAAAGAAATGACCAAACGATGCCACTGATATCGTACAGCGGCATTATTCTTAATTAGGTAATACACTGTAAAAACCAGTACAAATAGAAGGATTGAAATACTCAAAATATATTGGGTAAAGTGCTCTGAAAAATTTAACACTGCTTGAGTAATATGCGGCAAGTCAACTCGCATTTGCCTAAATAAATCACTAATATTAGGAATAACATAACTAATCCAAAAGACCGCCGCCGCCAAAATAGTAATGAAGACAAAAGCGGGATAAATCATGGCACGCTTACTGTCACGAATAATTTTATCCACCCTCTTAAGATGCTGTGCCGCATCCATTAAGGTGCGGTCTAAAGTACCCGAGCTTTCACCAATACGCACCAAATGCAACACGGTTTGCGGAATAACATCACTATGGCGCTCAATGCTTTCACTAAAACTCGCACCCGACTTCAAGCTTTCCAATAAATCCTTTGCCAGTTTTTGCACCGCAAAAGATGATTCTTCTGTGGCCAAATCTTCAATAGCGGTAAATAACGGAATACCGCTTTTGATCATAATGGCCACATTTCGAAAAAAATCGGCCACCTCTTCACGTTTAAGCTGAGGCTGAAATAAATGGTGTATTAACCCATATACCCCTTCTAACCAACTGGGTAACATCCAGAGCCTAACAATGACATTACCGCGCCAACGTTGCTCTAAGTAATATCGTGCCGACATCTCATTAGAAAATGGTAAGCGCTCTATTGAAACAATAAGTTGGCCGGTTTCCATTAATCGTTGATACAAAAAATAACGCATCACTCAAACCTTTTTAGAGAATTGCCTAATAAACGCTTAATTTCGTCTAATGTCGTCTTGCCTTGCAAAACCAAATCTATAGCCATGCGCTCAATCGGCCTAAAATTAGATTTTTCAAGATAATGACTGATTTCAACCCGATTAGCACCTGTCGCGATTAACTCCTGCAAAACACTGTCAACTTTCAAGATTTCATACAAGGGAATTCGTCCAAAATAGCCTGTGCCTTTGCAATGCTCACACCCCTCTCCACGATGCAAGATTAGATTAGAAACTCTATGCTCAGGAGGGATAAAGGCCATTTCCGTTTCGGAAGGCGAATAAGAGGTTTTGCAAAATTCACAAACTTGTCTTGCTAAACGTTGATTAACAACCCCAACTAAAGAGTCAGCAATCATTTGAACGGGGATTTCTAAGGCGTTTAGTCGAGAAATCACCCCTAATACACTGTTGACGTGTAATGTTGAAAGCACCAAATGCCCCGTTTCAGCCGCTGTAATAGCGGCATGGGCTGTTTCGGAATCGCGAATTTCACCGACTAACATGACATCAGGATCATGGCGTAAAAACTGCCGAATGGCGTTTGAAAAGTCGTAACCTGCTTTACGGTTGACTTGAGTCTGACAAATAGTAGGCAATTTATATTCAATCGGATCCTCAACCGTTAGAATGTTTTTTCCAATCATGCCTTTAGACCTCAACCCAGCATGTAAAGTTGTGCTTTTTCCAGAGCCGGTCGGGCCGGTCATTAACAAAATGCCGTGCGGGTTAAAGAAAATTTCATTTAACAGCGACAAATCTTCCTTATTAAATCCAAGCTCATTTAGACCCTTAACGTGCAAACCACTAGGCAATAAGCGCATAACTACGTTTTCGCCATACTCTGAAATTAACGTCGATACACGAACATCAAATGGCATAGAGATAATCGTGGTAGAAAAGCTACCATCTTGTGGCCTAAGTTGATCGGCGATGTCCATTCCCGAATAACGCTTAATCGCCGCAACAACTCTTTTTAAACTCACTGGCATTGCAAAAATAGGCTGAAGCACCCCATCAATACGAAATGCCAAATGCAAACTTCTCAATTCTGGCTGAATATGAATATCCGTTGCACGTAAACTCACAGCCATATGCAACAAGTAATCAATTAAGTTTTCAGGTGATAAGACTTGGTCGACATCGCGTTCTAATCGCTTTACCTCTTTCAAAAACAAGTCTTCAACCGGATGATCAATAAAAAAGAAATGATGGCGGATAGCCTGCAAAACCTTACTGAACTCACTTTGCAAAATCTTGCAGGCTAACCCAACACGGCGTGTGACCACTTGTTGAACCTCGTATGGATCACTATTACCAATGGCAACAACAATACTGCCTTCACTCATGGAGAGCGGTAAGAACCCTCTATTCAAACAAAACTCTTGATTGAACAAGCGCAGCACTTCGGCGGAGGGTTTGGCTACGCGCTCTAAATCGAGGTATTCAATGTTGTACTGAACCGCTAAATGCTGAGCCAAATCAAATTCGGAGACAATGCCTAAGCGTACGAGCAATTCACCTAATTTTTCACCCGTCACGAATTGCTTTTGCAAAGCAAAATCCATTTGGCTTGAATTAAGTAACCCATCTTTAAGAAGCGACTCCCCTAAACGAACAACTGATTTAGTCATCAAATTTTGCCTATGTTATAACTTCAAACTTTATTAAAGTGCTTGTAAAAACAAGCCAGCCAAGTATTACTATTGAACTTTTGCGACCGAATTTTCTTCTGTACTTTTTAACAACAAATAGAGTGTGAGTTGATCTGCGACACCTGTTGCCTCAAGATGATGAGAACGCTGAAAATTTGCAATCGCATACATGGTCTTCTTACCTAGAGTCTGATCAATCTCACCTTTATAAAAACCTAGGTGATTCAGCATCGTTTGTAACCGACCGACAGCCTCACTTTTGGCACCGAATAAAAAAGATTCCACTTCCAAGGACGGTTTCCATATCGCCGCATAAAGACGCTTGCCATCTGCATTCTCAAACTCAAAGAACGGTTTTAGAATAGGTCTATTAGTCAACATAAAACGCCAAGCCCCATGCTGTTTTAAAAACTGATTAACCTGTATTTCATTACCAAAATGTAAGCGTAATCGTAACGGTTCACTTAGGGCGCTTAACCCATCGTAGGACTCTAAAAACAAAGCAAAATCTTCTCTATTAACGGCCAAATCATCCCGATTCATTTCTAATGATTCGTTCGGCTTCAATGAAGTTTGCACGGTTTGGATCATATCCTCATCTGCTCGATTATTAAGGATGTCTGCCAACTGGTGCTGATCTTTATCCAAAACGTGACGGATCGATTCCATCAAACCCTGCTGTGGCGTCTCTTTAAAAACCCATAAAAAAATTAGACTGACTAGCGCCAAACTACCGATTAACCAAGAAAACCTAAAACGCATTAACTTGTTTAATCGGCGTTTTTTGGTTGATTCGTGGGTTTGCAGATCTGCAAAAGCCACTCGAACCAAATTGGGTACAATCATGCGAGTATTTTGCATAAGCAAGGCATAGAGCACTCGATCCATAATCAAGTTAATCTGTCTTGGATACCCTTGACTTAATTGCAACAAGACTTTCGCAGCCGTTTCTGTTAGATCAATATGCTCGTTATTACCTGCGGTACTGAGTCGAAACCTAACGTAATCTTTTAACTCTTCCAAATCAAAAGCCTCCATTTGGATATGCACGGCTATACGACTTTTTAATTGCCTAATTTCGCGTTGGTTTAAGGTGTCCATTATTTCGGGTTGGGCAATTAATAAAATTTGTACCAACTTTTCTCTATTGGCTTCCAAATTAGAAATTTGGCGAATCAGCTCTAAACTCTCTACCGACAGATTTTGAGCATCATCAATGATGATGACGCAGTTATTACCCTCTTGGTATTGCTCTAGCAAAAAAAGATTTAACGCTTTTAATTGCTGTTTAATACCACCTTCTACATTTAATGAAAAATCCTCATTTATCGCCTGCAAAAGCTCTAAACCTTGTAAAAAGGTATTAATAATCAAGGCAACACGAGTTTGTGATGGCTTTAATTGCAACATCAAATAACGACTTAACGTGCTTTTTCCTAAGCCAACATCTGCCGTAAATAACAAAAAACCTTTTCTTAAATGAATACACTGCAACAGCTCGATGACATAGGCATGCAAGCGGTTTGAACAGAAATAGTGAGTCGCATCCGGAGTAACGGGAAAGGGTGAACATTGCAAACCGATGCGCCCAAAAATTTCAGCTTCATTCAAAATACCCTGCACAGCCACTTTACTCAGACCTATTCAAGTAATATTGGTTTCGCATAAGTTCGTCAAATCGTTCCAATTGCGGCGAATTAGGATGTGTCTTTTTTAGCTGTTCCAAATGGTTCTTCGCCATTTGCAAGTGCCCCATTTCTGCTAAAGCCACAACACTATTAAATGCGGCTTCAAAATCATCGGGCTGTTTTAATAAAAGCTGTCGATAAAACCGTTGAGCTTGTTCAAAGTGCCCTAGTTTCATGGCGTAATAAGCCCTCATTCGCAAACTCACTACACTTGTGGCTCCAGCTAAATCTGCTAAACGTTGCAAGCTGGTTTCAACTAATGCCTCATCCTTTAAATCCATCGCTTGTTTTATTTGTGCAACCAAACCTTTTACTTCTAAAAAGTAATTAGAGGACTGTTTGCTGTTATCTTGAGAGGCTGAGTATTCATTTTGTCGCTTAACAAGATCATTGCCTTTAACAGCAGCCGTAATCACCTCTCCAGTTTTCGTTTTGATAGGCGCGTCACTCGTGGGCATCGCCCACTCTTGCGCTTGCACAGCCTTTACAGTATTTGATTGATCATTTCGTAAAGTCGCCGTGTTTGGTTGAGGTTCTTTAACTTGTTTGGTTTGAACAGGTAAAGTTGTGGCTTCTTGCTCGGTAAACTTGACCTGCTCAACTAACTTAGTGTTTGACTTTTTATTTAAGACATCTTGATCTGTTTCGGTCACAATTGAGGCATTCAAAAGCGAATTCTGCTCATCGGCTTGAAAAGGGTTGATGTTTTTTGAAGAGTCCTCATCCAGCATTTGATTGCTATTGATAAAACGCTCTACTAAGACCTTTTCCTGTTGAGGTTGTTGCAAATTGAAACCCCAAAATAACAGCATTCCCACAATAAGAGCACTGGCTAAAATCACTTTCAAATGAGAACGTCTTTGTTTTATTAAAACGTGATAAGAGCCCTCTAACCTATTGGCGACCACCAAGCGTTTAGAGCCCTCTTTTGGTTCATTCTGAATTTTTTGTAACGTATCAAAAATCAGGCTCATAACAGGGTAACGCGTAACACAATGATTAATTCACGGGTTTCTTTACTATGAATTCTCTGACCGCCAAACAAAGCGCCAATGCCGGGGATTTCGTTAACCCCCGGCACGCCACTGCCCGAATCACTCGCTACCTCATCCATTAAGCCACCCAAAACCACCGTGTCACCATTTTTCAACATAAGCGAGGTTGTTAAGCCTTTAAAATCAATGACCGGTAAGGTAATTTTGGTTCCATTACCTACGTCAATTAAAGCCATACTGCTTTTATCGACATTCGATTGCATCGGGTGAACGGTTAAACTGATTTTGCCCTCTGCATCAATAAAGGGTTCAAATCCGAGGATGATACCGTCAAATACCGAGCTGGTTGTCACGTCACTGGTCGTGGTTGAACCCGTACCTAAGTTATTGACCGTTGAGGTACTTTCCGCCACATATTGAGAGTTTCTACCTACGCTTATAAATGCAGGTCTTGAGTTTTTTGCACGAATGCTTGGATTTGAAAGAACACGCACAGTGCCATATTTTTGCAAGGCCGTTAAAGCGGCTGAAAAACTGCTATTAGAGTGAACCAAACGCATGGCACTATTATCGGTCACACCATAGTTAACCGCAGGAATAGTAATGGTTCTACTCAAGCTTCCTGTATTTGGCAAGGTGCTGTTAACAGCTCCCAAACTCACGTCACCACTACCATAATTGAACGCAATATCTTGCCCTAGCTTGGTCCAATCTACACCGTATTGATTCCCCTCGCTCAGGCGAACATCCAATAGTTGCGCTTCAATCAATACCTGTCTGCCTAAAACTGATTTATATTGAGAAATAAGCTTGTCAACGGCTTCAACTTGTGACGGTCTGGCTTTTACATAAAGAGTACCTGTCATTTCGTTTAAGCTATAGACGGCTGAAAAACCTTTAGGTTTTTCCGGACGAACCATTGATTTACTTGACACATTGCTTAGACGGTTTTGACTAGGAAGGTTGATCGGCATACCACTGGTTGTTGCCGGTAAGCTATCGTCTTCTTGATCTTTTTTCTTGCCCAAAATATCTTTGAGCGTTTCATTAAGTTGCTTGTAAGGATTGCTTTCACTAGAGCCGGTTCCTGTTAAAGCCAAACTCCCACTCATCGCTTTAGTACTACTTCCCCCAGAGCCTGAAGAAGAACTACTGTTGGCACCAAATACATCCCCCCCCATGTTGTAATCCATGGTGGTTGCAGTTTGTAAAAAATTTAATTCATAAACGCGTTCTTGAAATGGTCTAACAATCAAAACATTGCCTTTAACCTCTCCGTCAAAATCAAGCAAGGTCATCACTTGTTTAAAGACAAGACTGGCTGGCACATTGCTCAATTGCATACTTATTTTGCGCTTCACTTCAGACAGCGCTGGATCCAATAACAAGCTTAAACCGGCCTGTTTAGCAATCGCCTGTAAAATGATTTGGGCATCTCCATCTTTCACACTCACCGAAATCTGAACCGCATCGAGTGGGTTAAATTCTGGTTCAATAACCGGAATCGCTTTTTTTTCAGCCATAATATTTTGAACACTGTTTCTTAAAGCAGCATTTTCTTCTAGGAGTTTTTTAGACTCTTTTTCCAGTCTTTCACGCATTAATTGGTGTGACTGTTCGTCAACATTTTTTAGATTATCAATATTGTTTTGCGAGACATGTGCCGTGGTACAGCCGGCCAACATAGTTGCACCAAAGGCAAGTGAAACCAATCGTGTAAAGGCGGTGTTGTGTTTCTTCATGTTCTTGTCCGTTCAATCAAAAATAAATGGGTTAAAAATGGGTTAAAAATGACTCAATAACTCGCTAAAACTGACAGTGGTTATTAAGTCGTCATAATTTGCATCCATAGGTTTGCTAGGAGAAGCGAAACAAAGACTTCCAGTATTATCTGCGGTCAACAAACTGTTGATTGCACCATCAAAAGGGTTACCATCTTGATTTATATCTACAACAGGAGCAGCCAGTACAAATGCGATATTACTCACCAAATTAGTAGCGCAATCCTCTAATCCCGTACTGATGCCATCACCGGTTACAAACACCTGACTATTAATAGCAGATTGACTCAATGCCAAGCTTAAGGCTCGCTTAAAATCGGCTGCATTTTGATAATTTAAATCACCGGGATTGTCGGAAGTTCGATCTTTTAAAACCGCTAAATCCGCGTCATTCAAAGGACTTGTATTGGCCTGTCGGTAAACACCATAAAAAATGTTCTGCATACCAACAGCCATATCGGCTGTTTTACTCACTGACTCTAAACCTAAAGTGTAATAAGGCAGGGTACCCACCTTATTAGTCATTGCACAATCCTCATGGCCATCACGATTTATATCGGGACAAGGCAGCCTATAATTGACTTGTGCAAATAAAACCATTGAATGTTTAGCCTTAGCCAAGGCATTTTCCGCCAACAATTGTTGTCTTGTGCCACTAGCGGCCTGCCAAACTGAAACTGATACTGTGCTAATTAAGCCAATCACTACCAAAGCAATTGCTAACTCTATTAGCGAAAAGCCCTTTTGCAATGAATTCGCAATCATGGCGCTTTAACGTTTTGATTAACCACTAAACCGGACTGCAATTGTCTAAGTTTTTCAACCTCTTCCTTAAGACGTGCATTTTTATCTTCGCCGGGTAAAAGGTTGTTTCCCTGAGCTATTGCCATAATCAAATTAGATTGCTTAACAATGTCAGCTAGCTTTTGGATTTGCACACCGGCTAAGACGCCATTGTCAGAAAGTTCATTTAGCTCACCAAGTAAACGTATAACATCATCTGGGTTCCTTTTCTGTGGATCAGATGTAGCAATTGCATTCAATTGATCACGTATCGCTCTTAATTTTTGACGCTTTTCATCAAATGAAATCTTTGGAATAGTTGATGTTTCTGATGCCTCAGAAGTGGCCTTTTGACCCACATCAGCAGAGACTCCCTCATCAACCGAGTTCTTAGAAAAAATCATTTGAGGCGCATGAGTAACGCCGGAATCCTCAATCGTTTTTGAAGCCTGTGCTGAACTGGGTAAACGCGTTGAACTGTGTACAACCTCGCTTTTACTTTCTAACTTAGTTTCTAAACCGGTATTAGTCAGCGAGAGTAGCACCCAAACAAGGACTCCAAAAATAATGACAAAACCAAAAATCCAAATTTTGATGTTATTCATATAGCGCATCAATCACTCTCACATTGAGCCAGTCAACACGGCTGGAATTCCTGCAAAAAATACATAACGGCCTTTTTGTAATTTGACCCTTGATTGTTCAATCGCCAAGACTTTTGTGCCGTCTGGCAGTTGATCGCCCTCTGACACGAAATAATCATTAATATTTGCATAACGATTATTGGGAGCAACATAAATCATATTGACAAGATATTGCTTTGTTACCCTATTCGAAATGCCTTTGGCATTAAGAGGTTTAGATTGAGGTAAAACGGCAGGTGCCGCCAGGGGATCGGGCCTTTTAACTGGTGCAACAGCCACAATCGTTTCTAAGGGCTGCGTTTGACCACTATAAAACTCAATAATGTCTAAGTAGCCTTTATACTCATTAAGTTGTAATTTTTTTTCATTCGGAATCACAGCCTTTGCAGTTAAAGCCTCTAAATTAGCTACATTAAAATGACTTTTAGGCTTCATGGCTAAAACATCTTCAACGACAAACCATGACTGTGCGAGAGACAAACTCAAAAAAGCAAACAGGAACAATCCTAAGTATTTCATTTTATTCCTCCTGCTAAACTAGGCGGAATGACTAATATTTCAAAGATATTTGCATTAGTTTTTGAAGAAAAACCCAAATCTTTAACCTTATAACCGCGAGCAATCAATTTGGACACCATGTCTTCAACACTCGAAGTGGCCGAGTAAAGTCCATCTTCAATTTGTCCTTGTACAAATAGACCTGTCTCTGAATCTGATTTAGATTGGTCAGACTCCATCCACTTAACACTTTGAACTTGAAGTTTTGGATCTAAAACCGCTTTTACATCGAGCAAGATTTCAGGGATCGATTTCGTTTTTACAGCGGTGGACATTTTTGAGAGTAACGCTTGTTTTTCATTATCGATATCCACCAAAGTCTTATCTAGTTGTTGCTGATAGGTACTCAACAATTGTTGATAACTTGACTCTGTCAGATAGGTTTGCATTTCTTCGTGTTTATTTTTAGCCGTTTGTTGCCAATTAAATCCAACCACCAATAAAGCTAAACTAGCGGCAATGACTGCACCAGACACCCAAACTAAGGCACTTTCTAATCCATAAAGCCATTTGGCGGGGTGTTTATCCAAACTATCAAGCGGTGAAACATAAGCTAACAACCCATTAATATTGCTGCTGACCACTTTGTCTTCAAGCAAGACATTTGCGCTTACAGGTTCATAAAACTCGACATCGTCATAATATTGGGAAAATAGCATCGCTTGATTAGCCACCTCTAAACTACCCGGCCAACTAAACCAAGCCACTTGCTTTAAGGTGACCTGTTCATCCGCATTCCACTGACGAAACTCCGTTGCCAAATACTGTAAAGAACGCTCCCAATCAGTGGCCTCTTTACCGCTTGCATTAACACATAACACACGTGCGACACTTGAACCTTTTAAAATAAAAGCCTCTAAAACCAAACCAAACTGTAAAACCACAACATCACAACAGATATTTTTTTGTGCATAACGCATTACTGCTCGCCAAATCGGAACCACTAAACAGTGATCCTGTTGGCTTTTTGCCAAATCCCAATAAGAAGCGTACAAATCCACTGGAACGGCCGCAAAAAACAACTTATTAGCCACTGACTGCTTTTCAAAATCCAATGAAATAATCTGCGAAGCGCCTTCAACATCACCGTTGTCTCTCAGACGCTTTTCAATAATAGCCGGAGCATAGGTTTTTGCTGTATTCAAGGTTTCTACACCAAGATAAGCCCCCCCAAAATCAGTGATAACGATTTTCGGCCCCTTGACCGCATCTAACGAGCTGATCTCAGTCACTTGTTTAGAAGTTATGCGCCAATATTTCCCTTCGCTATTTAGAATATATAGCAAGCTCATCGCAGTGTTCTCCTAACTAAGTAATCCCCCTCAATGAGCAAATTCAAATTGCCTGCTTCTCGGCCCTTCCATTGAAAAAGATCATCCCCGTTATTCATTACTCGTAATTCAAAGGCTTTGGGAATAAAAAACTGATTAGGTCTTTGTAGCATTCCACTCATAAATCCTTGTACATCAGCTCTTGGTAGAATCATATGACGGATATCCACATGTTTAACCACCCACTCATCTTCCAACAGATGACGTTGAGCAATACGTTGATTCAGACCATTTACATCATCCTGAAACTCAACGTATTGCTGCATTTGTAACTTTAGATTAGGCAGCTTTTGAGCAACCTCTTTAACTTCACTCAACGTATATTCAGCTTGTTGCAAATCATTCCAGCTCAATAATGCAAAACGCACCGAAAACCAAACCAGAACAACTGCAAACAATGCCAGTAACAGTACACCCAATCTTGTTACACTCATTTTTTAACCTTTAGATTATTGATCCATTTGCCAATGGGCCGTCACTAACAACACGCGGTTTTCATCTTGGTTATCGCCCGTAGTCGATGCGCCCGCCGCTCCTTGTTGCGTTGTGTTATAGGTGTTATTGGCACGCCACTCAATCCCAGCTTGTTGACTTGTGTTTGCTGCGTTGGTGTTTAAAGTGTTATCTTGTTGACGAAAACGTCCTTCAATCGCATCGGCTTTTCCATCAATCATCTGATCTAACATTCTCGCTAAATCTGGTGTTAATCCACGCAACACCATGACATTGCCAGAGCCGCTATTGGTTCCATCAGAATTCCATTGAAAACAGATCTGAATCTCTGCCGGATTACCATTACTGTCCAAGTACAGATAACGATCTTCTTGACCCTCTGAACGGCCTGCCGGCATACGAATACCGGCACGGTCAAACAAGGTATGCAAATCCTGGTTAGGATTAACCTCTAGCGCGGCATCACCTAAACCAACTGTATTGGCAGCATAGCCTTGACCATGACAAATCTTACGGCCTGCGTTTTGCATATTGGCCGGCACGCCTGCAACAGCTCCGTTAAGATTAGCTGCCGCACCGGTACCAACGCCACCACCCAAAGTGACAACATTACCATTCACAGTGTAGGTTGGCGCGGTTTGACTATCACCCAAAACCACACCCATTCGACTGTAGTATTGGTCATAGGCACTCTTCCAACCGGCTACAAATTTTTGATATATTTTTTGATGTTCAGCATCTCTTTGCAGGTCCTTTCCAACCGATATTGCACCTAAAATAACCCCAATAATGGCTAAAACAATCGCCATTTCAACAAGGGTAAAGCCTTTTTGGAAATGTTTTGAATTCATATTCACATCCTAATTATTGATTCATTTTGTAAATGGCAACCAAGGTAAACACCTGATCCTCATCACGGTTGCGTGTTACATCTAAAGCATCGCCATTGTCATTATTTGTTTGGTTTTGACTATTGTTACCATCCCACTCAATACCGGCAGTACCGGCCACTCCATTAGCAACCCCTTGTTGACGAAACAAACCTTCTCGAGAATCCGCCTTACCATCAATGGCCACATCCAATGCTCTAGCCAAATCAGGAGTCAACCCTGACAAAACCATTACATTACCTGATCCTTCAGCACTGCTAGGTGCGTTCCACTGAAAACAGACTTGTACTTCTTGTGGGTTGCCATTGGTATCTAAATAGACATAACGATCTTCCTGACCTTCTGAACGACCTGGCGGCATTCGTACACCTGCTCGATCAAATAAGGCGTGTAAATCAAACTCATTATTGGCTCCAGCGGCTTGTAGAGCACGATCCATTTTAGGACCAACCGCTCCATGACAAATCGCGCTCGGCTTTACCACATTAACCATATTGCCACCCGATATAGGCTGTCCGGCCGCTGCGGCATAGTTTGCACCATTAACCATGAATCTAGGCTGCTGTTGGTTATCTCCCAAAACAACGCCGGTTCTTTTATAGTAGGCGTTGTATGCCTGAACCCAACCGTCGACAAACTTTTGCTTAATTTTGTTGTACTCTGCATCGCGTTGCAGATCTTTACCTATTGAAATGGCTCCCAAAATAAGACCAATAATAACCAAAACGATAGACATTTCGACCAAGGTAAAACCACCTTGCCTTTTGACATTACGTAACTGCATAAAGCTCTCCACTGATGTTTGTATAAACGCCAATGACTAGAATAAAGAGCAAAAATTTCAAAAGAATTTCATGCTTTAATTTTTTAGACTTGCAAATGATGGATGTGATAAAGATAAAAAAGAGCGGTGTTTTTAGACTTGAATAGCACTTAAAAATGGATCAGGCTGACTATCCAATTTAAAGAGACTTGAATTAATTAAGAAATGATTAGGCTATTTTTTGTAATTTATTTGGAAAACAAACAACAAAACAAGCACCAACCCCTGTGTTGTAAGCATTAATAGAACCTTTAAGTCGTTCTTCAGTTAAGAGTTTAGCAATACTCAACCCCATACCGGTACCGCCCTTTTTTTTAAGTGAGACAAAATGCTCAAATACTTGATCAATGGGCAGCAACTTAATCCCCCCAGCAAAATCACAAACGCTTATTTTCACAAAACCGGATTCAACTTCCAACTTGAGGTTAATTTCAGTTTGATTGACACCTCTTTCCCATAAGATATCTAAGGCATTATCCAAAACAATCATTAACACATGAGAGAGTGCATTTACATCTGTGTAAACGGCTTGTCCTTTTGTTTGATCATCAATTCTAATAAACGTATCTGATAACATCGTTTTATTGGCTAAAAGACTAGTTAAGGAAGTCGACAAATGGGGCAGATCAAGTTTGCCTACCACCTCTACGGGTTGATGAAATTGGCTAAACTCTTCAATCGTGGTTTCTAGGTAGTCAATTTGCTCTTTTAATTTTGGCATGGAGGCTTTTATTTTATTTTCATAATCCGCTTCCGATTGCGTTAACCAAACCTCAAATAGCATTAGCAAATTACCAATTCTTGACAAGGGCAATTTTGCTTGATGTGTTATGGATACAAAAACCTGCCCTATATCGGCCATGTGCGACTGCCGCATCATCAACTGATAGGTTCGTTCCTTTTCTTCCCTTAACGCCTTTAATTGATACCCGAACCCCCAAGCTATCGCTAAAATGCTGGCACTAAATAACACTGCAGGCCAAATAGAGTGCAATGCGGAATCACTTGAAAAGGACTTAAAAACAGTATGATCCCACCAATACGCTATTAACAACATGGATAATAAAATTTGATGTAAAACAAAACCAATCGAACCAGGCAGGTTATTTTTGACCGCTTTCACTGCCGTGTGCCAAAGTAAAATAAATGTCATCATTACAGCTAAATCGAAAAGGGCATTACTAAAAAAGGTCAGTGATGACGCCTTCAAAACAAACAAATTTATAATTAGGGCAAAAAGAATAAAAAACAAATTGTATTTATAAACTTGGCTATGAAGGCTTATAACAGCAAAGGATTTAAAATAATACCGTCCTAATTGACTCAGAATAGCTAATGCCAATAGCGCTGATAATCTCATCACAACTTCATCATTGAAATGGCTCAGTGAAAGTCCAAAAACCAAATCCCAAATTGAGTTTTCGGCAAATAAGCTGTATGCAGAGAGCGGCATAAACAAGGTGAATAAAATAATGCTGGTCTGCCTTAAACGTAAACTCAAACTAAAATGATATAACCATAAAGTAATCAGAATGCCCAAAAGCATACCGGCCAAAATTGCGTCCGGTGTGGAGATTAACGCGTGGTTTTCAACAATCATTTGAAGTCACCCAAGGACATTTAAGGAATCTTAATCAGCACGCACGATTTTGAAACCGTTGGCAATACCAATTCACCATGCAATCGTTCTTCAACAAGAATTTTCGCAATCATCAAATTTAACTCCGCTATTCCGCTATCCTGTTGAATAAATTCTTGTAGGCTTTTAGCACTACAGAACTTTAATTCTATGCTCTCTTTTGTCTTATGAGTTGACAAGGTGATTTGGTTTTGGCACCCACTTTCATTTAGAGTAGCATCCAAAATAAGCATAATAAGATGGGTGAAGTGCGCAGACTCCCCTTTTAAAACAATATCCGTGGGCACATCAATTTTTAGTTCAATTGAGTAAGCCGCCATTTTTTCAGTTAATAGCTCTTTTACCGTAAGGATGATGGTTAGCAAATTAAATGTGTTGGTCTCATGCTCTTGGCGATAAAAATAACGGAAACGCTCAACAATATGATCAAGACTGTTTAAGTGAAAATTCAATTTTTCAATATCGCTCAACAGCTCCTTTTTGTGACTGTCTGTAAATAACTTATCTTCAAATACATCAATGAGAGCCTTTAATTGTATTACTGGCCCTTTCCATGCATGTGAAATGGTTCCAAAAGCCTGCCCCATCGAACTAAATCTAGCCTGGACCAGCATCAACTCTCTTTGTCGCTTAGCGGCAAGTTGAATCTGCTCCATATGCGTCGAAAATGCAAACATCAAAAATACAATGTCTAACAAAATGCCCACAGGCACTGAAAAGCTAACTAGAGTAGTATTTGGCACCCAACCCAATAAAACGCCCAGTTGTATAAGATGACCTGCCGCTAAAAAGAATTGCCCCATAAAAAAGTATTGTGCCCCCGGCAGTCCTTTATAAAAAACAATGCTGGCAACAACCACAGGTAAAATAAAACCAATAAACGCAATGAGCAGTCCAGGCTCTGGATAATCTAACGCCCATGGAAACCACGCGCCTAGAATGTGAAAAGCCGCTACCAATGCATAGAGAATCACAAAAACTTGTAAGGCTCTATGTACCTTTGGAAGATTGGTTCGAGTATTAAATAGCCTCATGGCTAACGAGGCTAATGCAATTAACAACAAAAACGGTACATACCAAGTTGAAAAACTAATCCATTCTTGGGAAATCCATCCTGTTGGTTCAAAACGCATAACCCCTTTAATTGAGTATTGATAATAAAGTGTAAGTATGGCAAAAATGAGATACGGGCCTAGTAAACCCGCACTTAAACTACGCATCACCAAAAAGTTATAAGCCGCCAAACATAAAATCAGGCCTCCGAACAACCCCCAAAAAACATCCACAATTAATGAGGTTTTAAAGAAATTAGTGGGATTGGCAATTCGCCAATCGACCTGCATTGACCCTAAACTGTAAGCACGGGCATAAACGGTAATGTATGAATAAGGTGCTAAATTTAACGGTAGTGCACTCAGCCTATGTTCAATTGGCTGCTGCTTAACGGGATACAGCAACCCTAGCTGAAATTGTTCAACCCTAGTCTCTTGAGGATTAGGTCTCTGGGAGAGTTTTGCACCGTGATAAACAAGCGTTACATGAAGATCGTCCATACCGGGATGAGAGTTATACAAAATGAGATTTTGTGGTGAACTAGAAGAATTAAAGAGTGTTAATTTAGTCCAAATCGGCTGATGGTAATAACCAAAGTTAGCCTGATTCAAAGATTGCCATTGCTCATGATCTGCCTCATGCCAATTTAAGGTTTGCGCCTTATTCCATGACATAAAAGACATCACACTTTCATCTGTTATGGCACGATTTACATCCATCGCTTCTTTAGCTAAGGAATTTAAACTCAATGTTACTAAAAACAGTAAAACACTGATTCTAGGCCACCTTAATGAACTCACCAGCAGGCTAAATTGTTTTTTTAACTGCCCAAGTTCATGAATCCGGTCAAAAATCATACCGCTCCTTAAAGCCGCAACCTATGGTTAATGCCTCTAACCAATCGGGGGCTTTGTAGTATTGCTGGTAAACAGGTTGGAGCAGCTTTTCACGATACAACTCATATTGAAAACCTTGCCCTGTCACCAGATAGTAGAGGGTTTCTTTGTCTATCAATCCACTTGTCGTCTTCTCTGCCAAATTTGGAATCACTGGCAAAAACGTGAATATTGTCATTACCGCAATGATAAGCCAAAGCGGATTGACTGCTGCTCAGCTCTTCTTCAAACCATTTTGAAATAACAGCTTCATCAGAAAATTTAGAATTTTTCAGGTTATCAATAGCTGAATACATAGCCTCAAAGTCAACAATACCAATATGATTTATTCTTCTAAGAAGATGATCATTGATTAAAGGTTGTCGCAAACTAAATTCGATATTTCGACTCTCATCTTTCTGATAGTTGACAAAATAAAATTCATTACTCTTTTTTGAACTTTGGCAGATGCACTTAATGATTTTATTATCAAGCTCTCTTTCTTCCTTGGAATAGTCTGGAAGATCAATGACCTTAAACCAGTTTCGCCCATAATCTTTTCTACTTGTATAAATCCATCCAAATGAAAGATTCTCTTTTGCATCAACGATTTTTGGAGTGCTTTGCATGACCAATGCCCATCTTGATTCACTCTGTTAAATGAGCGTTTTTTGACATCTTTTTGACCGTAAGCACTGTTCTTTGCCAATTTT
>JACXUY010000219.1 GCA_014763665.1 Gammaproteobacteria bacterium | reverse complement strand
TTTCTTCGCTGATGACACTTTCTTCATTGAAGCCACATGATGTTTTTTTGCCACTACGCGGTGTGCTTTCACATTCTTCTTAACAAGATGTTTTTTTACAACATGCTTTTTAACATCGTGCTTTGCGTGAGCGGGTTTGGCTGCCGCGTGATCCATCGGTGCTGGAGCAACAGGCTCCGCCGCCATAACTATGCCAGAAAAGGCCACCGCTGTTGCAACACACGCACCGGCAACCCATTTGAACATGCTTGATTTCATCTAAAAACCCTGACTGATAAATAATTAAATAAGCATATAGATGCCACGCCTAAATCTTAATAAAAACCACAGGTTTTTAAAATATATAAAACAAACAAAATCAATTAGTTAAAGACTATTTAATTAAATTTTATTAAAAACACAACAGATGTCGTAAGGCAACGATATTTTTCGGGCATAAAATCAGAAACAGTTCAAAACAAGAATGCTCACACCCACAGGCGGCGGCGGACCATGGCCACGGCGAAAAAATAGCCTATCAGAGCGAAAAACAGCAGCACAGCCAGGTGAAGCACAAGGTGCTCAACAGGCTGACCAACAATCAAAGGTCTAATAATTTCAATAGCATGGGTTAAGGGCAAAAACTGCACCCCGACTTGTAACGCGGGGGGCATGCTATCCAGCGGGAAAAACACGCCCGACAGCTTGAACATGGGTGTTACCACCAGAACGAAGTAGTAGTTGAAGAAATCATAACTGCCGGCAATCGCACTCATGATAATGGCCGGCCCCACAAAGGCGAGCCCCATCAGGAAAACGACCGGCAACGCCCACGCAGCCATCCAGCCGCCGGGCACCGCGCCCAGTACTGCGGCAACAGTCAAAATGGCGATGGCACTCAGCAACCCCTTTAATGCGGCCCAGATGCTCTCACCCAGAACGATGTCGTCGATATCCATCGGTGTTGCCATGATGGCGTCGTAGGTCTTTTGCGGCACCATGCGGGTGAATACCGAGTACATGCCCTCGAACGATACCGTGGTCATTGCCGATGAAGCCACGACACCGGAGGCCAGAAAGACGAGATACGGCAAACCGCCGACTTCACCGACCAGATGCCCGAGCCCCAACCCCAGACC
>JACXUY010000218.1 GCA_014763665.1 Gammaproteobacteria bacterium | reverse complement strand
TCCGAGTAGTGTGAGAATATGAGGGAGCTACTTTTAATCGGCGCGGGTGGGCATTGTAAGGCGTGTATTGATGTCATTGAGCAGATTGGTGATTGGCAGATTGCAGGTATTATTGACCGCAAAGACTCTGGTGTAACGGAAGTATTGGGTTATTCGGTAATTGGCTCTGATGAAGATTTACTAGAACTCAGAAAGCAATATGACTATGCGTTTGTAACGGTGGGGCAAATTCGGACGGCAGAACTTAAAGTTAAATTGTTTAATCAGCTTAAAACCCTAGGCTATAAACAACCAGGCCTGGTGTCGCCTTTAGCCTATGTTTCAAAACACGCCACAAGAGGTGAGGGCACCATTGTGATGCACTATGCTATGGTCAATGCCGCTGCAAAAATTGGCGATAACTGCATCATCAACAGCAAAGCCTTAATTGAACACGATGCCTTGATTGAAAACTATTGTCACATTTCAACCGGCGCAACCATTAATGGTGGTGTACGTGTGGGTGAGCAAAGTTTTATAGGCAGTCATGCCACAACCAAACAAGCTATCACCATTCCACCCAAATCATTTATCAAAGCAGGAACACTCGTTAAATGAGCGTATTTATTATTGCCGAAGTCGGCGTTAATCATAACGGTTCACTAGTTCTGGCGAAACGACTGGTTGATGTCGCAAAAGACTGTGGTGCGGATGCGGTTAAGTTTCAAACCTTTAAAGCGGCGACGCTTGCCACCAAGTCCGCAAAACAAGCCGACTATCAAACCGCCAATACCGGCAAGCAGGAAAGCCAGTTTGATATGTTAAAACGCCTCGAATTGAGCGAAGCAGACCACCAAGAACTGGTAAATTACTGTCAGCAAAAAAACATCGAATTTATGTCCACGCCTTTTGATTTACAAAGCATTCAGTTTTTAAACGGCTTAGGTGTCACGCGCTTTAAAATCCCATCGGGTGAAATCACCAATTACCCTTATCTAAAAATGGTTGGTGCGTACAACAAACAAATCGTGCTTTCAACCGGTATGGCAACACTCGCAGACATTGAAGCCGCTTTAAACTTGCTGATTGAATCGGGCACAGACAAAGATAAAATCACCATTTTGCACGCCACCACCGACTACCCA
>JACXUY010000217.1 GCA_014763665.1 Gammaproteobacteria bacterium | reverse complement strand
AAAGCATGAAACTTTCGGGATTGACCAAGATTCTGATGGCACAAGCTATTTAATGCCTGGCTTTGGTTATGCCACCAAGAAAAATGGACTAACCTGGGGTGTTGGCATTCTTGGCCAAGGCGGCATGGGAACCGAATATGGCAATGCAACTTCGCCATCAGATCTTTTTGCAGGCGGTATGTCCATGATGGGCAGTCAAACAGCATTGAGCGGTGAAGAAAACCGTTCTGAACTTTCAGTTGGCCGGGTTATCGTTCCAGTCAACATGGAAGTTAACGACAAATTGACTGTCGGCGGCTCCATTGATTACGTATGGGCTGGCATGGACATCATGATGGATATGTCAGGAGCTCAATTTGGCTCTCTCGCCCAAAGCGGCAATGTAAGTGGCACCATGTTTCAAGGTCTTCAGCAAATGATAGGTGGAGGACAGGTCACTGACGTAAACTGGGCGCGCTTTGATTTCTCGGATGATAGTGATTACACAGGCGAAGCAAAAGGAACAGGTCTAGGCGGAAAACTTGGCTTGACATACCAAGTTAACGACAAACTTTCATTAGGCGCGTCTTACCATACAAAAACAAACATTTCAGACATGACTGGCAATGCAACATTGAAGATGAATGCTGTAATGGGTGGAACAGCGATGACCATCCCCGTTGCCGGTGAAATCAAGGTTAAAGACTTCCAGTGGCCAGCGACGTTCGCATTAGGGATGGCCTACCGCCCGACCGACAAATGGTTAGTTACAGCCGACTTTAAACGAATCAACTGGTCTGAAACCATGAAAGATTTCCGTATGGTATTTACAGCAGATAATGTTGCTTCAAACGGTAGCTTTGCTGGCACCTCAATTGACGTGACTCTACCGCAAAACTGGGACGATCAAAACGTCTTTATGCTGGGAACGGCCTACCAGCTTAATAAAAGCCTAACCATGCGCGCTGGTATTAACATCGCTAACAACCCTGTTCCTGACTCAGAAGTGAACCCTCTCTTCCCAGCTACAGTGGAGCGCCACTACACGCTAGGTATGGGCTACAACTTCAACGAAAACAGTACTGTTGACTTCTCTTTAACACATGCACCTGCTACAGAAGTCAAAGGTTCTGGCGACTTGAATCAAGGT
>JACXUY010000216.1 GCA_014763665.1 Gammaproteobacteria bacterium | reverse complement strand
CACCCCCAGCAACGAATCCTTGAATAAAACGCTTCATATCGTGATGAAACCTCTGATTTTTTTTATAGACATCAATAACCTTTTATTATAGAGCTAACGCTTGCAGCAGGGGCGCGACGTCAGGAGCGTCCCTTGCCTGCATTTGTTAGCAGTTGTGCGATTCGCTCGCCGAACTTTTGAATCGAGGTGTTTTTAACCAAGCCATTTCGATTCACCATAAATGGAACTACCGCAACAGTTGAGCCCTGCGTATTTACTCCCCAGAATAAATCACGATCATCAATTACTTCATGAGTAAAATCGCACCCATCATCATGAAAGGCCGATTGAAAGTCGTCGATGTAGGTTTTGCCCAGACACAAAATCAATTTCGGCGCCGCCTGTTCTGCCCATTTTCGTAGCTGAGGGAACCGCCAGTTTGAACACCATGCCAGATAATCAGCCTTACTTTGGAAACCGGTGATAGCCGAGAAGTTGTCATGCCACCGAGCATAACTAGTGTCCTTGAAACCAATCGGGTAGAGGTTCATTTTGAAATAGCCCCGCCTGCTATCGACAAACGGCTGAACCCTCTCAGCGAATTCCTTGTACTCCGATACTGAGCCACCATTGATCGCTGAAAGCATCTTCATAACTTGCCGATTGAAGATGTAAGCAAGGTTTTCCTTCCAGTCGGCATAACCTTTGGGCGGGTGATTCACATCCTCTTCCATGTGCGTTATCAGAGCCTCTGGTGTATGACCACCTCCCCACTCTATACCGCAAACCCAGATTGCTGGGCTTGATCGACTTCCAATATCTCCACCATCGCAACCAGAATAACCCAGTGCCCACTTCTCAAACTCGTTGGATGCTTTCACCGTGACTCCATTCTTTTATTGGCTCCTCTGATTTGTTAGCCTTATTTAACTTTGATATTTTCTTTTGTCACCCATCCAATTTTTCCTTTATCAGTACCAGCCGAAACTCTGATTTTATACCATGTCAAAGAGTCTATGGTTTGTTCTTCAAGTATATTGAGAGGTGTGCCAATCTGGAATGACCCCAATTCCATAGACACTTTTCTATTCGGCTAACACCGCATTTTCTAAGTCCTTTTCATTATACCTTTTTTCAAATTCATTTGGCGAGA
>JACXUY010000215.1 GCA_014763665.1 Gammaproteobacteria bacterium | reverse complement strand
CACAAGCTCCTCGCGCTGCGTATCCCACGTCTGAATCTCGTAAGCTGCTACAGTGGCTTTAATACCTTGCATAATGGCATCGAAATGTGTGCGGATGGCGCGTAATTTACGTGTCTTAGCCGTACTTAAAGCCGCCTGAGGGTCTATGACCAAACTACCTTTACCCTCTTCATCTACCACATAAGTGTAATCATTTATCTTGGACTCATCGTAGTCAGCTGGTGCGTCGACCACGACGATATGCGGCGCAAAGGTAAGACTTTGGTCGTGGACCATGCCACTGATAGAGCCAGTTTGTGTATCAAATGCGAGTTTCATTATTTAAATCCCTTAAAGTTAGCCAGATACAAGAAAGTTTCATAAGTTGAATTATTAGCCGAAGTTATCCTCATGCGCCAATAGCGATGACGCGCTGCTTCATTTACCGGAATAGTTCGAATGACTGATCCCGTGTCGTAAGTGCTATTTACGACAGTTGCCGCGATCGACCAATTGATGTCATCGTCCGAAAACTCGATTACATAGCTTTTGGCAAAATAGGTGCTACTAGACTGGTAGATCTCAAAAGTATGCACAAGCACCGGCACATTAAAGTCATAAGCGATGTAATTCCCTGACGAATTTGACGCTGGACTCCAAAACCCATCACTAAGCGTGCCTTGGTTGAATGCCTTCCATGCGGCGTAATCTGTATTAAGCTGTGATGAGGCCCTTGAGACGAAGGGCGCAGGAGTTGAGTCTGAAGTCATCTTTGCCGTGTTACTGATGGGAATTGCAGTGCTTGCTATGAAAAGCGCCCTCGCCGTTGAGTTGGCTAAAATCGCGGTCATGGCGGTAGAGCTTTCGGCAATCGCGCTCATGGCGGTAGAGCTTGCCGCTACTGCGCTCATCGCTGTAGAGCTTGCGGCAATCGCGCTCATGGCGGTAGAGCTTGCGGCAATCGCGGTCATGGCGGTAGAGCTTGCCGCTACTGCACTCATCGCTGTAGAGCTTTCGGCAATCGCGGTCATGGCGGCGCTAGATGCAATAATATCCCCGAAATCTAAAAGGTTACTTGGATCATCTAGGTAACCATTAAAATCAGAGACTTGTTCGATAAAGCTCAGTGTCTCGATTGTGATTGGGTCAAAGTTGTT
>JACXUY010000214.1 GCA_014763665.1 Gammaproteobacteria bacterium | reverse complement strand
CGATTGCTTCCTGCTTGAACTTCTCCATCTCTGGTTCCAGCGATTTTATGATTTGGTCAGAGTTGATTTTGGCCAACTCCGCTTCCAATCCATTGCTGAAGGTGATGGTGGGTTTTTTTAGCGACACAACCATTATCGAATCGCCTCGATATTGGCTTGGTACATCCTCCCAGCCAAGAGTTTTCAATACGGCCTCTTTATCTAACTGCTTAGCGTTTCTTGTGCCGGTTTTTACAGAGAAGTTCTGGGGAACGTAACCCTGTTCAACCAAGCCGCCTAGATACTCGCGCGCCGATTTAGATGTTGCATCTGCTTCAGCGTAAGTTTCCAGCAGTCCCTCGTAGTGCCGCTCAAATTGAGCAAGCAGTTGAGGGTAGTTGCGCTTCTCAAGATAGGTGCGTTTTTGGTGGAAGTTGTGTTCAACGCCGATAAGGAGTTCGGCCGTATATCTTAACTGTGCGCTTTTCATTCGCACAATCGCAATATCCTTTTCCGCATCCTCTGGATTGTAAGAAACAAAAAATAATGTTTCTTCACCTGTCCAATAATGCGGTTCCCCGTGCATCACCATACACTGGTGGGCCAATTGCGGAAGGTAATATTCCACAACCTGACCATTCTTTGCCATGTTGTGCACAACATCAGACGGGCATTTGATTTCGACGATCGCCTTAAAAAAGCTGACGCCATCATACGATGCCCGCATGTAGGGTCGATCATCCATCTCTCCAAAGGTTGGCATTACAATAATGCCGGTTTCCTCTTCGAAGCGACGGCGTGCTTCTGATTCAAGCTCCTGCCCTCGTTCCATATAAGGATTAAGGGTTGTTGGCGTAGACACCCCCAGCTTCTGTGCCAGAAGTTTATTGCCATTGGCCCAGGAGGGCGGGTTTTTGATGATTCCGGCTTTGGCAGCAATCGAAATTGCATCCGAAGCTCCAATCCCTGCTTTTCGCCAAGCGTGCCATTCTTCCGTGTTCGGAGAACCGCTTTCGGTAACAAATTTTACCTTTTTCATTTTCAACTCCTTGCCCCTGATAGGGGCGTTAATCCCCTAGTCAGTGCTAGGAATACATTCAAATTTCAATGAAATAAGGTTTCATCAGGCATAAAAAAACCCGTCACATGGACGGGTT
>JACXUY010000213.1 GCA_014763665.1 Gammaproteobacteria bacterium | reverse complement strand
GACGTGGGCGCATGGGAGATGGTCTGTTATGAATTGGCGTTGGCAGCAGGTGTTGACATGTTTCCAAGTGAGATTAGGCAATTTTCGTCACAGCACCATACCTTTTTAACCAAACGGTTTGACCGCGACGGTGAAAAGCGGCTGCATTTTTCATCGGCCATGACACAGCTTCAATACTATGATGGTGAACAATCTCAAGGTGCTAGCTACTTAGAGATTGCTGAATTTATTTCCAATTGTGGTGCACAAACCACAGCCGATTTAGCTCAGTTATGGCGTCGAATCGTGTTTAATATTGCGGTGTCCAACACGGATGATCACCTGCGTAACCATGGGTTTTTATTAACAAAGAATGGCTGGAAGTTATCACCTGCTTATGATTTAAACCCGATAGTGGGTAAGCATGGCCTGCATCTGAATATTACCGATGCAGACAACACTTTAGACTACCAATTAGCCTTTGACGTAAAAGACTTCTTCCGACTTTCGCAAACCCAAGCCACGCAAATTTACGATGAAGTATTAATTGCGGTTAAGCAATGGCAAACCGTTGCTAAGCGGCTAGGGATCAGCCGAGCGGAGCAAGCCATGAAACAATCAGCGTTTAACGTTTAATGAGCCAGTGAAACTATATTTTCATTTTTTAGCATATGGGGAAGTTATAGTTTCATTTTTAATCTTTGCCTCACACTCGATGTGTTGTCACACACCTCTTATCCCTTGGGCTTTTGGGGCAGTCTGGGCAAAGCCTTAGTTCACGCCACTTAGGCACACACTAACCCTGCCCCCAGAGCATTTATTGTTTTGGGCACTATCTACAAACTGGGGCAAGTAGCGACCTGTACCCTCAGAAAGCTGCATGATCTGGGCATTTATCTGCCTACTGCGTCCGTTTAGCACTGGCAAACTCCTAACTGAACTTAACAGATCATTGAGGAAGCAAACGATGAACCCAACCACACAATCACCCACAAACTCAGTACACCCAGCGCGTCAGCAGCGGATTTTGCGCTTGCCCGAGGTAAAGGCCAAAACAGGCTTTGGCCGCAGCACCATTTATGCCTTGATGGCCAACGGAGAATTCCCCCGTTCCATTCGTATTGGTGCGCGTGCGGTGGGCTGGTTAGAAAGCGATATCGACCAGTGG
>JACXUY010000078.1 GCA_014763665.1 Gammaproteobacteria bacterium | reverse complement strand
CGTTTCAAATTTGTAAACCGCTTTCAAGCCAGCACCCAAGCTTTCAGAACCCTTGATACCGATATGTGAAGAGTTAGAAGCAACGTTAGTTGCAGAACCGTTTTTAGTGCCGTCTTGAGCGTTATTAACTGAATCAACTGACATGTGTGCCTTACCGTAAACAGTCGCAGCAGCGAATGCAGAAGGAGCTGCAACCGCAGCGGCGATAGCGATAGCTAAGATATTCTTGTTCATAGGAGTTCCTTTATAGATTCCAACATTTTTCGAGTCAGACGAAATGTCTGTCTCAACCACGATTGCAATACTACAACAGTTTTTTGTCACTGTGCAACACTTTTTTGCGTTTTTGTTGAATTTTTTGTGCAATTGTTGTTTTTGTGCAACAAAAAAGAGGAGATGGGGCGGGAGTGATTCAGTTTGTGCTATAATTTTACACCAATAAGGATGAGTAGCGCCATTATGGACAAAGAACAAGCTAAATACATTGCCGACATTCTGAAAATCATCGCTGTCGCTCAATTTGGCTACTCTGGTTATCGTTCTCTACAGTCACCGGATCATGCTGTTTTTTACCTATCCTGTGTTGTCTTCTTACTGTTGTCTACTATTGGTGTCTTAATTATCGGTTTTGGGAGGGATTCAAAATGAATTCAATGGATATTGCAGTGTTAGTTTTTTCGTTAGTGACTGGTTTTTTTGCCTTAGCTTATGCTTTGTGGGCGAGAAAGCACGATAAAACGAATCAGCAGCATTAAGGGGTGAGGGACTTTTGCCCTATTCAACAAAGAAATTCCACAACAACATAATATTCAACACAATAATGATACTGGTGATCAGCCCTGTGAGCAGCGTTAACCACAGCGGGTTGACAAAATTACCCATTAACTCTTGGTCTTTGGTCATCATCCACAGGGGTACTAGGGCAAAAGGCAATTGCAAACTCAGAATGACCTGGCTGAGCACCAATAATTGCGCCGTACCACTAACACCAAACCACCAAGCGACCAACACCGCTGGCACAATTGCCAACCCGCGTGTGAGCAAACGGCGTTTCCAGGCCGGTAGGCGAATATTCAAAAAGCCTTCCATCACCACCTGCCCTGCTAAGGTGGCGGTGAGGGTGGCATTTTGCCCCGAAGCCAGTAAGGCAACGGCAAATAGGGTCGAAGCGGCACTGGCTCCCAACATGGGCGCTAACAGCTGGTAGGCGTCTTGAATTTCAGCGACATCGTTCTTGCCGTTCACATAAAACACCGAAGCGGCCAGCACGACAATAGCCGCATTAATAAAGAAGGCAATGGTTAAAGCAATAATGGTATCAAAGGTAGCGTAGCGCATGGCTTCTCGTTTAGCGTCATCGTCACGGGCAAAGTCACGCGTTTGTACCAAAGCGGAGTGCAAATAAAGGTTGTGCGGCATAATGGTGGCACCCAAAATACCTAAGGCAAGATAGAGCATATCATTATCGCTAAACAAGGCAGTGCTGGGCATTAAGCCAGCCGCGGCATCCATCCAGTTGGGCGATGACCACCAAAGTTCGATGGCAAAGGAAAGGCTAATGGTGGTCATGAGCGTAATCACTACCGCTTCAATTAAGCGAAAACCTCTTTGTTGTAACATCAGCAACAAAAAAACGTCGAACACAGTAATTAATATACCTGCCACCATCGGAATACCGAATAACAAATGCAGCGCAATGGCACTGCCAATCAGTTCGGCAAGGTCGGTGGCAATCACCGCCAATTCTGCCATAATCCACAACCCCCAAGTGGTGTGTGGACTATAACGACGACGACAGAGTTGCGCTAGGTCTTGCCCTGTGGCAATACCCAAGCGTGCGGTGAGTGCTTGCAATACCATCGCCATTAAACTGGCAATTAACACCACCGACAGCAAGGCATAACCATAAGCCGAACCGGCTGCCAGCCCCGTTGCCCAGTTGCCGGGGTCCATATAACCCACCGCCACCAAAAAGGCTGGCCCCATAAACACCCACAAACGACGAGGTGACGATCCTTCGGGAATGGCAATGGAACGATGAGATTCGGGCAGGCTTAACTGTTCTGTGGGTATCAACATGAATGCTTTTTTACAGGTTATAGGCAATAAAATTTTTTACTGGCTTTATTTTACAGCCTTGGCTATAATTTACAACAGTGTCACGACATTCTCTCGACTTGTTTGAACCATTAATGCACCATAAAAAATGAAAAACACACCTGAAACACTCCCCAACGAGCAAGCACAAGCGGCTCGTTTTCAACAAGCACGTGATGCACGTAATGCAGCGACGGCACAGGATTATGTCGAGTTGATTTCTGATTTAATTGCCACTGAAGGCGAAGCGCGCTCGGTTGATGTTGCTAAACGCTTAGGGGTGAGTCATGCCACTGTGGTGAAAACAGTGAATCGACTGCAAAAAGAAGGACTTATTATTACCAAACCCTATCGAGGGCTGTTTTTAACGGACATGGGTGAAAACTTAGCAACGGAATCGCGGCATCGTCATCAGGTGGTGGCGAATTTGTTGATGGCATTGGGTGTTGATGAAGAAACGGCACAAACCGATGCAGAAGGGATTGAGCATCATATCGGCGCAAAGACCTTGGCAGCGTTTGAGCTGATCTTAAAAAAATTATCGGAAGGTGAAGCATCATGAATAAATTGGGAAGATGGTTATTGAAGGGTGTTATTTTGCTGCCAGTGAGTCTGTCAGCATTAGCTGTGGAGCAAGTTCAGGTGCTTGAAACGGTTAAGGTTCAGACTAGTCAATTGAGTGAAAAAGAAAAGATACAAAAAAAGTTGCTGCCTATCAGTGAAGAAGTGCCTCGCACGGAAATGATTACCAGCAAAGAAATCACTGCCAGTGGCGCAACCAATATCACTGAAGCGGTGACACATCGGGCTGGGGTTGATGTGCAAACAGAATGCTCTATTTGTAATGCTAAAGCAATTACGTTAAACAATTTACCCGGTCGATTTACGACCATCTTGGTCGATGGCATTCCGATTCATTCATCAGCATCAGCGGTGTATGGTTTAGAAGGCACGCCGACGAATATTTTGGAGCGTGTCGATATTGCCCGTGGTGCGGGCGCAAGTTTGATTGCCCCTGAAGCGATTGCAGGGAGTGTCAACCTGGTAACAAAAGTCATCGACAAAGATGAAGGCAGTTTAAAGACAGAATTAGGCGAAGATGGCAGTCGCAAGCTGGACTACTTTCAGGGCTGGGCAGGTAAGCACAAAGGGCAGTTTTTAGCCATCAATGGTCAATATCGCTTGCACGATAGTATCGATGGCGATGGTAATGGGATTAGTGAGTTTACAGGTTACGATCGAAAATTGGCTGGTATTGGTTTGGGATTGGGTGACATCGCAGGTTGGCGAACTAAGTTGCGCATCGATATGGTCGATGAACGTCGCGGTGGTGGCGCAACGGTACTAACTAACGATTGGAACGCCATCAAATCCAGCACTTCAGGGAATCCTTTCAATTGGTCGAAAGGGGTGAATGCTTCGTCTAGGTCGGATGGTTGGTTTGTACCAGGAACGACTAGCTTCAAACCTTATAACAGTGGTATGGGTGGTTTGTCGGAGCTGATCGAAACCAAACGCATTCAGCACACCTTGGTGTCTGAAAAAACCTTGGGCAAGGACAGTTATCGTTTTGCCGCTGCTTATGCTCGTCATCGTCAAGACAGTTTTTACGAAGGCTCGGTTTATAATGCCCGTCAGAACCAGTCTTATTTAGAAGGTCGCTGGAAGCATGTGTTTAAGGAAAGTGCGCTAACTTCTGGCATCAGCTATCGGGAAGAAGACTTAACGTCGCAAGGGGTAACAACCAGCGGCACACAAGTCAGTAATGCCGATGCTTATGCCTATAAGGTGCCTGGAGTTTTTGCTCAGTATGATTTTTTTGCGCTAGAAGGTGACTTAGAGGTGAATGTGTCGGCACGACACGATGAACATAATGTGTTTGGTGGTATTACCAGCCCGCGTGTGCTGATGGCTTATACGCATAATGCCGATTGGACATCGCGTTTTTCACTTGGCAAAGGCTATCGTGCGCCTACCAGCTTCTTTGAGCAAGATCATGGTGTTATTTTGGAAGCGACCAACATTGATCGTACAGGTTTGAAAGCAGAAACAGCACGTAATATCAGTTACAACCTAACGTTTGATAATAGTCATGTCGCTTTTGCCAAGCAAACGCAATTCACGACAGGGATTGCTTGGACAGAAATTGACAATATGGTCATCCTCGATGCCACTGGTAGCAGTACCCGAATGATCAATGCTCAAGATACGATCACGATCACCACATTAGATGCCACGCTGGCGCACCAAATTATGCCACAGCTCAATTTTCGTGTAGGTATTGAACATAGTCGTTATGACTTTCATTATCAAGCAGTGCCATCGGGTGGTAATGCTTCCCCCTTCTTGTTTGCACGCCCAAATTTAAGAGGATTCTTAGGCGCAGACTGGGAATCTGGTGCATGGACATGGCGTAATCGGGCGACTTGGGTTGCCGAAATGGACTTGAGTAAATTTAATAATGCTCATGAAAATCCTGTTTATAACTTTGACGGTTCGCCCAAGCGTCGCACCAGTCCTGCTTATTGGATAATCGATACCCGCTTGGGCTATCAGTTAGACAGTAGGTGGCAAATTTATGCAGGCGTTAACAATCTGCTCGATTATCGCCAGTCTGCTGTAGAATCACCTTTATTGATTGATGCCGCAGGTGAGGTGAATGTCACCCATATTTGGGGACCAATGCATGGTCGTCATGTGTTTGTCGGAACGGAGTTTCAGTTTTAACGAAATCAGGGGGAGAGAATGCGTATGGAATGGTTGAAAGCATGGTTAGATCCGCTTGTGTTCAGTACCTTAGGGTTAATGAGTGTGGTAATGGTCGCTTTTACGTTAGAGCGTTGGGTGTTTTTTCGAAAGGTGCAACTTTCAGACTACAGCCATATCAAACGGTTAGAAGTCGCCCTGAGTAATCATATTACGCCGATTTACACCATTGGTTCTATGGCGCCCTATGTTGGCTTATTGGGCACAGTCATTGGTATTCTCATTACCTTTCACGATATGGGGCAAACTAACAATATTAGCGCATCGAACATCATGGTTGGGTTAGCGATGGCACTGAAAGCGACGGCATTAGGCTTGTTAGTAGCCATACCAGCGGTCATGATTACCAACCAGTTGCAACGCCGCATGGATGTGTTAATGGCATTATGGCAAGCCGAACAGGATGAGCGAGCATGAAACGCTTCGATCAGATCAATGTCATTCCCTTTGTGGACATTATGTTGGTGTTGTTGGCGATTGTCTTAACCTCGGCCACATTTATTGTACAGGGAAAAATTCCGCTGCAATTACCCCAAGCCAGTAGCAGTGAAACGGTCAATGAAACACCACCGCATCGTATTGCCATTAATAAAGCGGGTGACTATTTTTTAGATGATCAACCCAGTAGTTTGGCTGTTATTCATGAGCAAGCCGCGCAGTGGGCAAGCGATACCCCCATTCATGTCAGTGTCGATAAAGATGCTGTATTTGATCGTTTTACTCAGTTGCTTGATGTACTGAGACAGCACCATCTTAACCAACTTAACATTGACACATTAAAGCAGTCCTAATTCATGCATCTCGACTCTAAACAGCCTAAGGTTGCCATTTATATTGTTATTTCGCTGCTATTACATTTGCTGTTTGTCGTGCTGGTAATGGCTGAATGGAAAAAAACTGCAGCGCCCAAACCAGCACCCTTGGTGATGCAGTTGTCGGCCTTTTCGCCTGCTCAAATTGCCGAGTCAATTGTGTCAGAACCTAGCCCTGAATCTGTTGTTGAGCCAACACCACCAACACCCAGCAAACAAGCTTCTCCTATTGAACCTCACGTTGAAACAGTTAAGCCAGTCAAAAGCAAGACACCGCCTAAGCCTAAACCAGCCAAAACTAAGCCTAAACCAGCCAAAACAACGAAACCGCCCCTTGTAGCAGAGGCGCAACCTATAGCGGATACCCCTGCAACAACACCAGTCATTGAATCCAGTCCGACACCTACTGTCGAAAAACCTGCCGATGTTAAAACAGTCGTGCTGTCGGAAACGGACTATAACCAGGGTGTCAGTGCTGCACTGGATAAATGCAAAATTTACCCTAGAGCCGCGCGTCGTCTTGGGCAGGAAGGTATGATTAGCGTTAAGTTTAAGCTGAACGCAGCGGGAAAACTGGTCGGCGATGTCACCTTAATCAATAGCAGCGACAGTGATCTATTGAACGAAGCAGCGATTGAAGTGGTCAAATGCGCTAACTTTCCTCCTTTTTTAGAAGGAATGACTGGGCTAGAGCGTGAGTTTGTACTACCCCTTGAATACACTTTACGCAAAGACTAGCAAACAAAGATTGGTCATTTCTCAAAACCTCGCTTTGCTTCTCATTCAGACTTTCCATGCTCATTTTTGGGTTGGTGGAAGGACATTAAATGAAGCCCTTCCCCCACGCCCCATCCCGTTTGTATTTTTCAGAGATTCCCTTAGTCTTCATGTTATGGTTTTTAGCCGTTCCACATTATAATGATGGATTATTTTGTATGATGTGATGACGCTATGA
>JACXUY010000212.1 GCA_014763665.1 Gammaproteobacteria bacterium | reverse complement strand
ACCTTGATTCAAGTCGCCAGAACCTTTGACTTCTGTAGCAGGTGCATGTGTTAAAGAGAAGTCAACAGTACTGTTTTCGTTGAAGTTGTAGCCCATACCGAGCGTGTAGTGGCGTTCTACAGTTGCTGGGAATAGTGGATTAACTTCTGCATTAGGTACTGGGTTGTTTGCAACGTTAATACCAGCACGCACAGTTAGATTTTTATTGTATTGGTAGGCTGTACCCAGCATAAATACATTTTGATCTTCCCAGTTTTGCGGCAAAGTCACATCAATTGATTTGCCAGCAAAACTACCGTTTGATGCACTATTGTCTGCTGTGAATACGATGCGGAAATCTTTCATGGTTTCAGACCAGTTGATTCGTTTAAAGTCTGCAGTTACTAACCATTTATCGGTTGGACGGTAAGCCATCCCTAGTGCAAATGTTGCAGGCCATTGGAAGTCTTTGACTTTAATGGAACCTGTGACAGGAAGGGTGTAGTTTGAATAAGTGGTGGTTGGAGCTCCGCCTGCAAAAACGCCGTCGTCACCTGAAACCTGCATGCTAAGCGTTGCATCACCTTTCATATCGGAGATGTTGGTCTTGGTGTGATAAGACGCGCCAACCGATAGTTTGTCGTTGATTTTATAAGTCAAACCTAGCTTGCCGCCTAGCCCCGTTCCTTTGGCTTGGCCTGTATAATCACTGTCATCAGAGAAATCAAAACGAGCCCAGTTGACATCCTGCACGTAACCTGCCGTCATCATTGATCCTAGGCCTTGGTACATTGTTCCGCTTACATTTCCACCATCTGCTAAGGTTTTGAATTGACCACCGGACATATCCATCATGATATCCATGCCTGCCCAGATGTAATCAATGGAACCACCGACAGTCAGTTTGTCGTTAACTTCCATGTTAACTGGGACGATAACACGGCCCACGGAAAGTTCTGAACGGTTTTCTTCGCCACTTAATAATGTTTGGCTGCCCATCATTGACATGCCGCCATAAAAAAGATCAGATGATGAGGTTGCTTTGCCGTATTCGGTTCCCATGCCGCCTTGGCCCAGGATGCCAACGCCCCAGGTTAGTCCATTTTTCTTGGTGGCATAACCAAAGCCAGGCATTAAATAGCTTGTGCCATCAGAATCTTGGTCAATCCCGAAAGTTTCATGCTTT
>JACXUY010000077.1 GCA_014763665.1 Gammaproteobacteria bacterium | reverse complement strand
TTAGGGAAGGTCTGAATAATGGCTTCTGCTTCGCAGCGCTAAAGCGTCGCTTCTCATTCAGACTGCTCATTCTCATTTTTTGCTTGGTGGAAGGACATTAAATCAAATGGTTACCTGTTACTAAAATGCAGTCCTTCCCCCACACTTTAGTGCACCGCAAGGTGACACCCCCATCCCTTTTGTGTTTTTCAGAGATTCCTTAGATGTTTTTGGCTTTTTTTTCGTCGAGCCGCACATGCTGGGCAATCTGGGTCTTGTGTTAATTTAAAGCGACGTTGACTCATGCTTAAGCCATCGAATAGCAACACTTCACCGATTAAGCTGGCGTTGCCTAGTAGCACTTTTAATGTTTCTAACGCTTGCATGACGCCCAATGTGCCAACTACTGGCGCAACGATGCCTTGAGCGTCGCAGGTTTCCCCGCCTTGATTGGCGTGTGGGTCGAAACAGAGGTAGCAGGGCGCATTCAAATCGCGCCCATCGAATACGCTTAATTGACCTTCCCAACGAATGGCTGCTGCCGATACCAAGGGTTTGCCTGCCATCATCGCCGCTTCATTGATGGCTGTACGTGAGAAGCCATTATCGGTGCAATCCACCACCACGTCGGCTTGTTCGCACAGTGTCTGCAGCTGGTCAGGGCTTAAAAAGGCATTGATGGTGTTAATGGTGATATGTGGATTCACGGCGGCGAGCGTCTGTTTCGCCGATTCAACTTTGCTCATACCGACGGTTTGTTGGCGATGCACAATTTGGCGTTGCAAGTTGGTTTCTTCTACCACATCAAAATCCACTAAGGTTAGTTGACCAACCCCCGCAGCGGCGAGATAGAGGCTGGCCGGAGAGCCTAGACCGCCTAGACCAATGATGAGTGCATGGCTGTTTGCGAGCGTCGTTTGGCCTTCAAGTCCAATTTGTGGCAAGCGAATTTGGCGGTCATAACGATTGGTGAGAGTTTCATCAAGTGGTTTGAAGTTGTGCGGTTGTTGCATAGTGTTCCTAAGTTTGAGTGAGTTGGCCTAAGGTAATGCGATCATTATTGCCATAATCTCGATGAGTGGCAATGGCGCTAAAGCCCGCCGACTGCATTAGGTGTCTCACTGCTGCACCCTGATCGTAGCCGTGTTCGAGTAGTAACCAACCATCCGCATTTAAGTGGTTAGGCGCTTGTTGTACCAGTAAGCGAATATCATCAAGACCATCGACACCACTGGTCAGTGCGCTAATGGGTTCATAAGGTAGACTTGTGGCTTGCAGATGAGGGTCATTTTGGGCGATGTAGGGTGGATTGCTGATAATCACATCAAAGCGTTGCTGACCTAATACACTAAACCAGTCACTGTGTATAAAACGAATATTCGGCAAGCGTAGAGCGCAGGCATTATCTTGAGCTACTGCTAAGGCAGCTTTGCTGGCATCGAGTGCGGTGACTTGCGCAATAGGACGATGATGGGCGATGGCGATGGCAATAGCACCTGTACCCGTACCCATGTCGAGCACCGTCCAAGGTGCCCGTTCTGGAATCAACTCTAGCGCCGCATCGACCAGTAGTTCCGTATCTTGACGCGGAATGAGGGTGTCGGGTGTGACAGAAAGTGTTAATCCGTAAAATTCCGTATCACCTAGAATGTAGGTAAGAGGCTCGCCCTGCAAGCGGCGCTGAACCCATGCGATTAATTCTGCTTGTTGTGCATCGCTAACGTCTTTTTCAGGATAGGTGCGAAGTTGTGTGCGTGTTAAGCCTGTCGCACGGCAAAGCATCAACTCAGCTTCGCGGCTGGCTTCTTCGGGCGGGAGTTGATGGCACAGCCAAGCAAGAGTTTGTGTGATATTCATAGGCAGATTATAACCGATGAAAAAAGATAGGTATAAAAAAACCACCCAGCTAGGGGTGGTTCAAGCTCACGATCTCGTTAGCAAAGCAAATTAGAATTTGTATTTAGCTTGAATGGTATAAGCCATTTGTGAGTGTTTAGTGGTGTTGGTTGATGATGCTCCAGGTGCCATGCTTTGTGTTAGAGCAGTTGTATCAACAGTTGTTGAAACTTCAGGCGCATACATGATAGCCCCTTCAAGAGTTACATTTTTAGTGATGTCGTAACCGCCACCAACAGAAAAATGTTGTTCTGTTGTAGCAGGGAAAAAAATGTTATTGAAGAAGTTTTTAGTTCCACCAACACCAGCGGCTAACTGTTCTTGCATAGTCATACCAGTTGGTGTGGCAGAAAATTTCTTGATAGGGTTATCTGCTTTGTTAAACCCAGCGCCCACCCAGTAGCCTTTGCCTGAGTATTTCAGACCCAAAGCTATCACGTTTTGATCTTCCCATCCAAAATCCTTGTAGCCTTTAGCGTCACCCCAGCGAATTTGCTTGAAGTCTCCTGTTACCATAATGTTACCCATGGTGTAAGCAGCGCCTAATTTAACTTCGGCAGGTTGTTCCAGTGTGTCAGAAAATGCACTTGCTAATGGTCCACCATTGGCCATAGTGAAAGGTGCTGATGCAGTTGATAATTGTCCATCATATTTCATGCTGATCGCAGAGGTATAAGTTGCACCCAAAGTAAACTGTTTTGAAAAATCATAATAACCGCCTAAGCTGAAACCCATGCCTAGATCAGATTTCATACCCGAACCAACATTTCCACCACCCATGACAGCCATGTTGTAGTTAATGTCTAAAGCACCATATTGAATGATCGGTGAAAATCCAATACCTGCGTTGGCTGTATTGTAAGTTACTGTTGGCACAATACGCATAATTTGTAGACTGGTTTGTGCTTGAACTAAACCTGCTTTCATCAGATCTTTTTGGTTGCCATAGTCAACACCCATACCAGAAGTGCCGTACATACCGAGACCGAAAGACCAGTTATTATTGATTCGACTGCTCAATGAAATAGCAGGGATCATGTAGGTATCACCTTCACTAGTTGTTTGTGAAGAGTTCATTAGGCTTCCACCCAAGCCGTTATTTGAAACATTTGGTTTAAATAAAGTACCACCAAAAGCAAACTCTGTACCTTGACCTTTACCAATCAACGCAGGGTTAATGATAACGCTTTCCGCGCCGTAGAACGCAGCTGTACCTGTTCCACCCAAAGCGACAGCTTCAGCACCAACACCAGTCATATTAGTGCCGTTGGTAGCGAAAGCCGCTGGAGCGATAAATAGGGTTGCGATGGCGGTAGCCATTAGATTTTTAGATAGTGTCTTCATGAAGATCCTCATTATATGTATTTATGAAGTTGTTAGCGTTGGAAACAAAGTTCCTGTGAGTTGAGGAGTCACAGGAACAGAGAGGGTTAGGAAATTAGAATTCGCCTTTAGAGCCTTTTTCTAACATTTCCCACATGGTATCACGCACTTCCATGGTTTCTTTTTTCAACTCTGGAGGCATTTTGCGACCCATTTTAATGGCCATGTCCATGTTCATGGTGTAAATCCATAAGCCATCGGCTTGTTCAACAATGTTGACGCGGCATGGTAAGAAGCCTGCCATGGCTGGAGAGAAGTCAGTCATTTTACGTGCTGTTACTGGGTTACAGAAAGACATGACGTGAATCACGCCTGACTTGATGCCGCGCGCTTTTAATTCTTCAGAAAGAGGCAATTCACCTACGTTTTTGATGTTACGGTTAGTGGCAACGCTGTTGATCGCATCTTTCACGTCGTCAACTGTAACGCCATCTTTCACTTTCACTTTCCACATGGTCGCTTCAGCGATATCACCTTCAGAGTCAACCCATTTATCCCACACATCCATGAATGTGCTACCAGCGCCTTCTTCTAAGTTGCTAATGGCATTGATGGTGCCGCAACCAGAAAGTGTTGCTACGCCAGTTGCTAATAGTAAGCCTTTGATCCAATTGGTAGTTTTCATAGTAAACCCTTTGCTCCGTTGTGTTTTTGAATTTGACGAAGATTAGAATACTCTTATTTTAGCAAAAGCTAAATATCAATTTTTTTATAGACAAATAATATTTACTAATGGCTAATATTAGCAGATTCTAATAATTTAAATCCTAAGCGGTTCAGCCAAAGATAAGTAATTTCTGTTAATGACTGATTTATAACAAATAGTTCTGTCCATTCACGTCTTAATGGGTAGTGACGTCGATAGTACTCGAAGGTGTGTGCCCGCTCTGCGTCAGGTGAATTACGTAGTGTTTGATCGTCTAAAAAAAATGGATAAGCCTGTTGTAATATGCTATTCAGTTGTTCTAATGGGGTCTTTCCGCTAGCCAAAATAGGGGAGGCTTGGCTTGGGTTGGGGTTGTATTCTGGCGATTTTTGTCCAGACCAGTGCGCCAGTGCTTGCGCTGCCATAAAGCCACCGCGGTATTTCGCATCCCAAGCATGTCCGGCAATATGGGGGGTGGCGAGCTGGCTCTTGGCCAATAATTCGCTATTAATGTTGGGTTCATGGCTCCAACAGTCGGTGATGAGCTGTAAGTCACGGCGTGCCAGCAATGCTGCCTCATCAACCACATCGCCACGAGCGGCATTAATCAATAGGCTGTGTGGTTGAATGTATGCCAGATTGTCGCTGTTAATTAAATGGAATGTGGGGTGATCGCCAGCATCGGTTAGAGGGGTATGTAGCGAGATGATGTCTGACTGAGCCAATAATTCGGTTAATGACGTGTGCGGGAAATCGCTTTCCGCTTGTTGGCGAAAAGGGTCGTTTAGTATGAGTTGTATGCCCAATAAACTGGCCAGTTGCTGCAATTGTTTGCCGACGTTACCGACACCAATAATGCCCAGTGTCAAGCTTTCCAGTTCTCGCTGCTGTTGTAGCGCATGAGCAACGATTTGCACAATTACATACTCAGCTACTGAGCGCGCATTGCAGCCTTGAGCAGTATAGAGTGTTACGCCTGCTTCGCTACAGGCTTGCTGATCGATATGGTCGAGACCAACAACGGTACTACCAATAAAACGAATGTTAGGATGCTGTTGTAAAAACGAGGCTGTAATTTGCGTGCGTGAGCGAATAATGAGCGCATCAGCGTGTTGTGCGTTTTGGGTTATATCACGTCCTGGCACTATAATAGTCTTTGCTAAGGCGCCGAATAAGCGTTCTGCTTCGACGACGGCGTCGTCAATTACGATGGTTAACAAGAGAATCCCCCACAATGTTACGTCCATTACTGCCTGCTGGCTTTCAACGCATGATGATACAAGGAAATGTCGGCGTGTTGGAGCTTTGTTATAAATTGCCGAGCGAAATCACCGATAACACCCCGCTACTCATTGTGGCTCACCCGCATCCATTACATGGTGGTAGTTTTCATAATAAGGTGGTGCAGACTGTCGCCAAGGCGGGTGCAGAATTGTCCGCCTTGGTTGTTTGTTTTAATTTTCGCGGCGTTGGTGCTTCGCAAGGGGAGTTTGATCACGGTCATGGCGAACGCTATGACCTGTTGACAGTGGTTGAGTTTGCTCAGTCTCACTGGGGGCAGCGTGAGTTGTGGTTGAGTGGCTTTTCTTTCGGTGCTTGGATGTCGGCTTTGGTGGCGGATCGGTTGCAGCCGCAACAATTACTGTTGGTAGCACCGCCTGTATCGCTTTACCCGATGGAGCGCGTCAACTTATCGGCCTTCAAACTCACTGTGATACAGGGTAGTGAAGATGAGGTGGTGGATGCACAGCAGGTATGGCATTGGACACAACAGCAGCAGGCCGACATGCTTTGGCGTAGTCAGGCTAGCCATTATTTTCATGGTCAATTATTGTGGTTGCGTAAGGCGGTGATGATGGGTTTTTCTGTTTAATCGGTCATCTTCATTCATATTAGCGTTTCATGATATAATGCTATTATTATGCTTGCGATTAATGGTGTTAATTACCCTAACTAGGGTGTAAGATTATTGGTTCAAAGCTGTTTGTTGAAATTGGTGAGGTAGGACTATGAAGCCGTGGTTAACATGGATTGGGGTGATGGCTCTGGGAGCTGTACAGGTTGCACAGGCAGAAAAACTGGATTTGCGTCAGTGTATTGCGCGAGCCTTAGCTCAGAATCCTTCTTTGATGGCCAGTGCATCGCGCATTGAACAGGCGCAGGCAGCGGTTGATCGTTCTAAAAGCAGTTACCTACCTAAAATTTCTACCAGTATCACCGTTTCACGTAGTAATGATCCGCTGAATGTTTTCGGCATGAAGCTGATGCAGCAGAATGCCAGCTTTAATGATTTCGGTGCTGCCGATTTTTTACAAAATCAAAATCCTGCTCAAAAGCCAGATAATCTGAATAAGCCAGGTGACTATTCCAATATCAATACGCGTATTCAGGCTGAAATGCCCATTTACACAGGCGGGCAAATTGATGCTTATGTGCGTCAGGCGCAGGGTTTTTTAGCAGCAGCGCAAGCGGGTGATGTGGCTGCGCGTCAGCAATTGATGTTTATGGTGTTTCAAGCCTATGAAGGGGTGAATACGGCGGGTGCGTTTGTTGAAGTCGCTGAACAGGGTGTTAAAGCCGCTCAGTCTTTTGTCAAAACGGCTGAAAATTTGACCAATCAAGGGGTTATGGTTAAATCAGAATTGCTCACCGCCAAGGTGCATTTAGCCAATGTGGAAGTACAGCGTGCGCAAGCACAAAATCAGCAAGCGGTTGCGTTGGAACAGCTCAAAGTATTAATGGG
>JACXUY010000026.1 GCA_014763665.1 Gammaproteobacteria bacterium | reverse complement strand
ATCACCACCAGAACCACCAACAGCTCAATGAGAGTGAAACCGGCTTGCGTTAATTGTCTGCTTTTGCCCAATTGCCTATGTCCGCATTGTAACCATCACCGCCAAGAACACCGTCAGCACCCAGCGAGTAGATGTCGATTTCGCCATGCTCACCCGGATTCAAATATAAGTAATCATTACCCCATGGGTCTTGCGGCAAGCTTTCTAAATAGCCTTTCGGGTTGTAATTACGGGGCTTGGGATTGCCTTCTGGCTTTTTCACCAAAGCTTCTAACCCTTGATCGGTACTGGGATAAGCAAAATTATCCAGCTTGTACATCTTCAAGGCACTTTCAAGACTGCGAATATCCTGCTGCGCTTTCACCACCCGCGCTTGCTCAGGGCGGTCCATGATTTGCGGCACGACAAAGGTTGCCAGTAGCGCCAAAATGACTACCACCACCATTAACTCGATTAGGGTGAAACCCGATTGTTTTTGACTTGTCTTCATACAAAAAACCTCTATTATGAATTAACCAACCAACTGATTCATGGCAAAAATAGGCAATAAAATGGCCATGACAATGAGTAACACCACGCCACCCATGACCAAAATCAGTACCGGCTCAATCAGCTTCACTAACGAAGCCGACAAGGCTTGTGTGCTCACTTCGTAGTGATGCGCTACACGTCCCAGCATATCGGGTAGCCGCCCAGAAGCTTCGCCACTTTCCACCAAATAGCGCACCAATGAAGGAAAGACCTTAGATTCGGCCAAAGCGCGATATAAAGGCACACCTTCACGCACTTGCACCGCCATGTTATCGACCGCCAAACGTTGCGGTAATAGGCTCAACACCTGTGCTGAAATACGCAAGGCTTCTACCGCCGGTACACCGCTATTCAACAACACCGATAATGTACGCGCCCAACGCGCTGTATTGGACTCAGTCAGCAATTTACCAAACAGTGGTAAGCGCAATAACAGCCGATGCCAACGCAAGCGAAAGGCATCGCGCTTTAATAACCACTTAAACACGCCAAACGCCACCAATAGCAGCAGTAGCAAGGCAAACCACCAGTTAGCCAACCAATCACTGACGGCAATGAGGCCTTGCGTCAATGGGGGTAGCGATTGCTTCATGTGGGTGAACATCACCACCACTTTCGGCACCACCACCGTGAGCAAAAAAACGACAATCGCGAGCGACAAGGTGAGCATTAAAATGGGGTAAAACATCGCCCCTTTCATTTGCCCCGACACCTGCTCGCGTAATTCGATGGCATCGGCCAATCTGGCCATCACCACCGTTAAATTGCCCGACTCTTCGCCCGCGCCAATCATCGCCACCACATCATCGGGCAGACGATAAGGCGCACTGCGAAACGCATTCGCTAACGACTGACCTTCCTGCACCTGACCATGCACATGGGTGAGTAATCGCCCCAAACGTTTGCTTTCCGCTTGTGCCGATAAAATCGACAACACCTGCGCTAAGGGCAAACCCCCTTCCAATAGCGTCGCCAATTGTCGCGTCAATAGCACCAATTCTTTTAACGGCAAGTAACTGCGCCAGAAACTAGCCTGCCACCAAGCTGAGGCTTGTTGGTGCGCCATTTGCACTTCACTCACCGACACTGGCGTTAGGCCCTGCGCACGCAAACTCGCGCGAAGACTGTAAGCCGAATCGGCGATTTGTGTTCCCTTAACGGTTTTGCCGCTGGTGTTTAGCGCTTGATAATCAAAGCTGGGCATAAGCTGAATTAACTAGGGGAAAAATCAGTGCGCAACTGGGTAATTTGCATCATATTCAAGCCTGTTTTACTGGCGATGGTGGCATCATCCAACACATCGAGTAAGTTGCGAGCAATCTCTAATTTTTCAGCTTGCTTACCTATTTCAATCCCTTCCTGCTTGCCCAATTCAATCCCTTCCTGTTTACCCAATTCAATCCCTTCCTGCTTGCCTTTCTCTACTCCCTTGGCCTCGGCTAATTCTAAGCTGCCTTGTTGCAACCAAATGAAATCGTGACGACGGTGTTGAAGTTCCAGCTCTTCACGGCTCATGCCCGCTTCATTGGCTCGGAATAAGGCATCTTGAATGCAGGGTTCAGCGAGTGTGCTCGGAATGCAGTTTAGCTTGCCAGCATGACGAATGAAGTAGAGCCATTTGTCCTTAATATCCACCAGCTCCTGTTCGGTTTTGGTGAATTTAGGCAGTTCAATAAACACCAGCTCAATGTCGTCGCTGTATTGGGTAAGGGTTTCTTTCTCACGTAACACAAAATTGCTTTGGTATTTTTCGAACTCATCAAACATGATAAAGTCAGTTAAGGTTAAGGCAATCACGGGATTGAGTAGCCTATAGTCTTCGCCTGTTTGCAGTTGATTTGAAAATTCTTTAGCGGCATTGTAAAGCACACGCTGCTCAAAGCCTTTTACGTTCAGCACCTGCATTTCGATAATGACGCTACTGCCATTAGCCAACTGAGCACGCACATCAACATAGGTGTCTTTCATGCCCTCTAACTTGGGCGCTAGGTAGGGGTCGATAATGGTTAAATCGACAATCTCTTGATCGCCCGTGTAGTCTAAAATGGCATTCAAGAAACTGATCAATAAGGGAACCGATTCGGTCGCGCCAAACACACGCTTAAACGCATAATCGGTTTTTACATCTAGAAATTTCATTCCATCATCTCCGAGAATTGATGAGTGCGTTATACTTACTGATAATGATAACGACAGGCAATAATGGTGACTTCTTCTTCATCAACAGCATAAACCAGACGATTCGTGTCATCTATCCGCCTTGACCAAAATCCTGACAGATTCTCTTTTAACGGCTCTGGTTTGCCCAGCCCTTCAAAAGGCGTACTCATCGTATCGCGAATTAACAGGTTGATGCGTTTGAGCGTTTTTCTGTCTTGCGTTTGCCAATATTCATAATCTGACCAAGCTTTTTCAGTCCAACACAAGCGCTCAATTTTCATCCACCAAATCCTTAATTAGGCTTTTACCCGAACGATACTGATGAATCGATTCTTGTAAATGCGCCACATTGGCTGGACTTTTTAACAGATGCACCGTTTCCATAAGACTATTAAAATAATCTTGCGACATAACAACAGCATTAGCAGCATCGCGGCGCGTAATCAGGGTGCAGTCGGCATTATCCACCACCGAATCCAACACGGCTTTTAGGCTATTTCTGGCTTCTGTATAACTGACCACTTGCATACTCACCCCATCTTCTCTAATTTCCTGAAACAATATTATCACACCTGTTCAACTAGCTGTACATAATTGACGTTAAGTTACTAACAGCAACTTAATGACACTTAAACAATGATTGAACAGTAAGTTGTCAACACATCATCCCGCCCAATGGGCTATCGGTCAATACTAGACGGTTATCGTTAACCACCAAGCACGAACATCCTATTTTATTGTGCTAAAATGATTCCAGAATAACCGACTAAGGGTGAACCAGATGAGCGCACTACTTAAACCCGAATATCTACCCCATTACACTTACGACGACTATACCCACTGGGAAGGGCAGTGGGAGCTGATTGAAGGCGTGCCTTACGCCATGTCGCCAGCACCGAGTATTCGTCATCAATCGACATCGGGCAGACTTCATTGGCTCATTGCGCAAGCACTCAAGGATTGCAAAGAATGCCAAGCACTACAAGCTGTGGACTGGAAAATCAGCCATGACACAGTCGTTCAGCCTGATAATCTGGTTACTTGCCCGAAGGCTTCGGGGCAATACTTAACGCGTGCGCCCCAGCTTATTTTCGAGATACTATCACCCAGCACCGCCCACAAAGATCGCACACTCAAGTTCGACCTTTACGAACGTGAAGGCGTGCTATGGTATGTACTGGTCGATGCTCAAGATCAGGTAGTGCATATTTTTCAACGCATTGAAGGTAAGTATCGCAAAATGGCTGATATCAGTGATGCCTCTTTTACCTTCGATTGGCAAGGCTGCGCCATCAACCTAAATATTAACGAATTGTGGGAAGACTAAGGCAAGTCATCCCTGCGTCACACGCAACACTTCAGCCAGTGTGGTATTGCCTGCTAAGGCTTGCTCGAAGCCATTATCGCGCAAAGATTTCATGCCCATACTGCGTACATAGGCTTCCATCGCTTGTTCACTGTCACCCGAATGAATGAGGTGGCGTAAATTCTCATCAACGCTAATCCATTCGTAAATCGCCATACGACCGGCAAAACCCGACGGGCAATCAGGGCTGGACCCCGGCTCAAACAAAGACAATGGCACATCAACCGGACGCGACAACAAGCGGCATTCCGCCTCATCGGCGGCACGGGAGAGCTTCACACTGGGACACAAACGACGCACCAGTCGTTGCGCCAAAATACCGACTAACGACGAAGCCAGCAAAAAAGGTTCGACGCCCATATCGCGCAAACGGGTAATAGCACCAATGGCGGTATTGGTATGCAGGGTCGATAGCACCAAATGCCCCGTTAACGAAGCCTGAACGGCAATTTGCGCCGTTTCACCATCTCGAATTTCCCCTACCATCACCACATCGGGATCTTGACGCAAAATAGCGCGCAAGCCACGAGCAAAGGTCATGTCGGTTTTTAAGTTGACCTGCGTTTGACTGATGCCATTCAGCTCGTATTCTACTGGGTCTTCTACGGTCATGATGTTACGTTCTACCGCATTCAAGTGCGACAATGCGGCATAAAGTGTGGTGGTTTTGCCCGAACCCGTTGGCCCGGTGACCAAAATAATGCCATGCGCTTTGGCTAAATTTGCATGAATACCCTTAAACACCTGTTCGGGCATACCCAATTGCGCTAGGGATAACAAACCTGCACTTTTATCGAGCAAACGTAACACCACCCGTTCACCATATTGCGAAGGCAGGGTCGAAACGCGCAAATCAACCATGCGCGAGCCTAATTGCAACGCAATACGACCATCTTGCGGCAAACGTTTTTCGGCAATATCCAAGCGTGCCATCACCTTTAAGCGCGAAATGAGCAAGGGAGCAAAGGTGGCTTTTGGTTCTAATACCGTTTGTAACATCCCGTCCATGCGGAAACGCACACGCAGGGTATCTTCAAAAGGTTCTAAATGAATATCTGAAGCTTTACGCTTAATCGCTTCGGCTAGGGTGGCATTCAAGAAACGAATCACCGGCGCTTCGTCATTCGAAGCGAGTAAGTCTTCCTTTTGTACCCGCATCAAATCAAAAGCGTCACTCATGTCTAATGCATCGAGCATGGTTTCACTGCCCGACAGTTCGCCGCCATCGGCATAAACACGCGATACCGCCAACTCATACTGAGCAACACTCACCCGCTGCACCTGTGGCGCAACAGAATGACTGGCACGTAAGGCTTCTAACAAAGCAGAGGCTGTGGCATCGGGGCGCACCAACAGCATCCAACCTTCCAATTCATGCACCAACAGCACACCCTGTCCTTGCACAAAATGATAAGGAAAGCGCAAACTACTCATGCTGAAATACTCATGGCACTAAGGGCTCACTGGTCATATTGAGTCTGTCTTCGACGGGCGCTGGTTTAGCTCTTTTAGCAATGACAAAATCCTCTGCCAACAACTCACTGGCGTTAAGCGGTAAACGAGGCGAAGCCAGCTCACGATTATTGGTTTGTTTACGCTCGATCAGCCCTTCCGATTGCTGCTGTAACTTATTGTATTTAGAGGCTGCATAAGCGACGGCTAATTGGTCATCACGCACAATTCGCGGGCGTAGAAACACCATCAAGTTTTTACGTTTAACGTTATTTTCTTTGTAGGAAAATAACGAACCCAACACTGGAATATCGCCCAAACCTGGGACTTTCGCTAAAGACTCACTTTCCGATTCATCCATCAAGCCACCCAACACCACCAGATTACCATCATTGACCAGTACATTGGTTTTGATTTCCCGTTTTGAGGTCACCAAATCAACCGACCCAAGAGTTGTTTTAGAATTGGGAATTAAGCTAGATACCGACTGTTCAATTTCCAAGCGAATGCTATCGCCTTCGTTAATTTGCGGTTTCACTTTCAGTTTTAAGCCGACGTCTTGGCGCTTGATGGTTTGAAAGGGGCTACCAATGCTACCCACCGCACCTCCGACACCCGTAGCCGCATAGCTACCGGTGCTGAAAGGCACCTCTTGACCGACAATCATACTGGCTTCTTCATTATCCATGGTCACCAAAGAAGGCGTTGACAGAATGTTGTTATCGGTATTCGAACGTAAAGCACGCAATAGCGCGCCCCAGCCTTGGTCATTGCCATAGCTCTCGCCCACTACGGCTGAAACACCAGAGCCACTCACCGAACCTAAAGCGCCTACTGTACCCCCCGTTGCTGCGCCAGTTGCAATATTTTTCAGACTGTCATCTAAACTAAACACTCCAGCACCATTAGGCCCAATCGCCACCCAGCTCGCGCCTAGCTGCTGACGTTGCTCTTCTGACACTTCGGCAATAATGGCTTCAATAATGACCTGTGCACGGCGCACATCTAAGCGACGAATCACTTCGCGCAACGTAGAGATAAGCTGCGGTGGCGCACTAATCACCACCGCATTCATACGCTCATCGGCTTCAATACTAATATCATTATCCGATGCACCACCTTTTTTCTTCGCGACTTTAGCAAAGGTAACTGGCTTAGTACCGCCATCACCGATATTCGGCTCATCAGCATCACCTCCAACTTGCTTGGCTGCCGCTAGGGTTGCACCTGCACCCGCAATATTTTGTAGAATCGGAGCTAAATCGGCTGCTTTGGCGTATTGTAAATAAATGACCTGAACCCGACCTTGCTGCTGAACCGGTGAATCAATTTGCGCCAGCAAGGCACGCGCAGCCATGCGTTGTGCTTCACCCCCCGATAAAATCAAGCGATTCGCGCGCAAATCGGGCACTACCACTAAGGCAAACTCTTTATCTAGCCCTGTGTTCAAGGTTTTCATCAAACTGGCCGCTTCTTCCGCCGACAAGTAATTTAACTGCACCACTTCATAACTATGCTGAAAAGGCACATCGACACGCGACACCACTTCTTTAATACGCGCAATATTGCCCGAACGGTCGGTAATAATCAGCTTATTTGAATCGGGATTCGCCACTAAATGCCCTTCATTCGCCACCAGCGGACGCAATAAGGCCACCAACTTATTGGCCGATACATGCTTGAGGCTAATCACTTGCGTCACCCAATCGTCTTCATCACGACTGGCTCCGACGCGTTGCACTCGATCTCGCACCACATTCACTGGTACAATTTCGACCAAATCGCCATTTTCTAAGGCAGCAAAACCATGCACTTTCAGAAAAGACAGAAAGGTTTGATACAGCTTATTCGGCTGTAGTCCTCTATTAGTGGTAAAGCTCACTTTGGCTTTAACACGCGGATCAATGACAAAATTCTTGCCCGTTACCTGCGCCACGGCTTCGGCCACTTGGGCAATTTCAACCTCTTTTAGATTAATGACCATCGCCGCTTCTTTTGAGCTGGGCGAAGTTGTGGCAGCTTGCACGCTAGCACCGCTGAGTAAACTCAACAGCAAGCATACACTGAGTTGAATTCTTGTTACCATGTGACCGACCATTCCTGTTCTTTTCCTGCTCGTAATACTTTGACACTCGCACCTGCGCCATCTAACACACTGGGTAGGCTCGCTAATTTATTCATCCATTCACTCATCGGTTGACCATTCAGGGCTAACAGTTGATCGCCCGCCATGAAGCCGAGTTGCTTAAAAATCGCCTCTTGTCCTGACTTAGGCTGCACCAGCACACTGACCAAACGACCCTGCTCAAATTGCGGTTGTAAATTGAGCCATTGCATGGCCGCGGTCGGATTTTGTTTCGCTTGTTGACGCAATTCACTCAAATTGACGGCAGACGATGCGCTGGCAGACACTGAAACCACAGCCGAAGTCGTGGATTGTTGCTGTGACGAGGCCAGCTTGAGCCATTTACCGCCTTGCTTAGTGAGCAGTTGTACCTGTGTCGCGTCAATGCGCTCGACTTTGACCCCTTGAGGGGTGAGCTGATTTTCTTGCAACCAATGCAAGCTACCGCCGCTCCCTTGTTGCACCAAAGCAAGCTTTATAGCGTCATCGACCAGTACGCCTAATAACTGCCAGCCATTAAGTACGCTGGCATCGGCAAAGGCTTCAGACTGGGTAGTGATGGCAGAGGTGCTGCTGGGAAATAGCTGTTGCCATGAAACGGATCTTTCTGGAATATGAGTAGCACTAGCTACCGAGGGCAAACTCGTTAAATCTGTTGGCGTTAACACTAACCAGACCCAACGCGCCGTTTGCCAAGACAAAGTCACCAGCAATACTGCAGCCACCAACCAACGCAACCAAGGGCGATTGAGTTTTGCCAAGAGCATGACGACAGAGGAAGCCATCTTTTCAGTGAACGTATGTGATTTCATTGGGCGTATTATAGAGAGTTTATATGACAAATGGATGCAAACTTGACACCAATGCATCTAGGTCATGTAATTGTCTGATTTGCGAAAACCCAACCAAGCAATGGTCACGCTCAATGTCAGCGCTAAAGTCACGATCACCCAAAAGCCCGCACTGTCTTCGCCATAAGGAATACCACCCACATTCATGCCAAACAAGCCAGCAATCATATTGACTGGTAAAGCAACTACGGTTAAGCCGGTTAAGATAAATAGACTGCGATTGGTTTGCTCTATGATGAGCGAGGCGATTTCTTCCTGCAGCAACTTAATACGTTCTTGTAATCCGAACATATCCCGCATGACGGTCGAAAATTCTTCAGTTGCTTGGCGCAATTCATTAATATCACTTTCTTTCATCCACAAAGGCGGCTTATTAATCAGGCGAAATAAGGCCGCTGGCTCTGGTGCCAACAGTCGCTGTAAACGCACCAGCGTACGGCGAAGGCCGCCTAGCTGATTGCGCTTGTGGTTGTAGCGACCGACCAAAATGCTATCTTCGATGCCATCAACCTTGTTTGTTGCCTCGCGCATAATCTGCACCATCACATCCGCTTGATGACGGAACAATTCAGCCAATAGATCTGAAGGCGAATTAAAAATGTCGCGAGATTCGACCGAACAACGTAGTTGATCAATGGAACGCAATGCCTTTTTGCGAACTGTCACCAGCATATTGGCATTAGCACTCGCCCAAAGGGTAGCGATTTCGGAGGCTTCAATGGCGAATCCGTTATAACGCACATCATTCACTAGGGCAATCAAATGACCATCTGCCAGCTCAATACGTGTCGAACTACCTTCATCCGAGAGTGAATCATAAAAGGCTTCAGGTAATTGGCAGTGTTGTTTTAACCACTTAAGTGAAGACTGATGACATAAATTGAAATGTAACCAAGTGAATCCTTTCCGACCCTCGGCGTGTTGCTGTTCTAGCCAAACAGCCGCTTGATCTATGTCTATCGGTTGGGCAGTAACACCCTCATTAAAGACAAAAGCGCATAAAAGCCCTTGCTGATTATCAAGATGTTGCTTTTTAAGCGCATGATGAAGCACTGTCATGGTTAAACCATCATGGAACTTAGCTTGATCCCTATTTACTTCTGAATAAAGGGTCGATAATCGGACCAATAAGTGCCACCCTGCTCAAAAGGCAGGTCTGGTTTAATTTCCGTCAAACTATTCCCGGCACGATAGGTCACGCTGGCAGGATTGTCCAACTCGACACTGCGCTCAGCAATGACCTCACCGAAAGCATAAGGCTTACCATCCAATTTGAGTGGTTGCTGGTCATCCGCTCGAAAGGCTTTGAAGGTATGCGGCGTGCTCGGGAAAACATCCTTACCCAAGATATAACGCTGGCTGACCACCACTTGACGGTAACGCGCCGCGCCCGCCAAGGCATCGGCTTTCGGCGGATAAAATAGAGCAGCATGAATATGACCGTCGGCATTCACATAATCGCCCTTAGCCGTCATCTCACGCAATAATTTTTGACGTTGTTGATTGCTGCGACGATAAGCCTCTGCACTGCTGGTATCGATGGCAACCCAGTTGCTCGAATAGCCTTTTTCAGCTCGAATATGATCGGCTAAAAAAACTTCCATATTGCGTGGCATTTGTCCGTATAAATTAGCGCCCACCACATGCTCTAAGAATAAGCGATACTCTCCTTTATTGGCATCGCGATTATTGGGTTCAGCAATGGTCACACCTTTGCTTTTGTCGTAACCCAAATAGTTCATTTCTTGCCAACCTAGCCCATTGGGTAATTGGCGCGGAAACGCCCAAGTACTATCGACCGTATTGCCAACGCCACTGGTAAAGGTCGGCATTTCGGTTTCGCGCACACCCGAATGGCAGCCAATACACTGCATCATTTCCTCACGATGTTGCGGACGCAAATCGCCTTTAGCATCTTCAATAAAACCTACCAGATACCAACCCGCGCCATTATCTACCCAGCCTTGGCTATCGTTACCATAAATAGCGGTGGGTTCAGCCCCAGCGGTAGGACGCTGACCATTGGGGTCATAGTCTTCCCATTTAATCATATAACGCACTTCTTTCACGCGCTGGCTGCGCATGCCAGGGAAACGACTGACACTGGCATCACTTCCATCGGCATCGACATCGACATAATGCAAGGGATGTGCAAACTCTGTCCCCACAGGGTAAACGCCTTTTTGCACGGCAACGCCACTGGCTTTACCTAAGTAAGTTTTAGGGTCTTGCTCGGTTAGCCGATCTTGAACCGCTTTAGCCAACAAATCGAGGTTTTGTGCATAGACGGCGGTGTCAAACTCGCCCTGCGCATTTTGCATAAAGGCCACTGGTAGGCGAATGTAAATGCCCGAAACCGAACCTGTCTGTGGGCTGAAAATACCATAAGGCATGAAATTAATGGCGCGCCACCCTGTCATGACACCTTGCGCGTCGCGATAAAAACCCGCCGCATCGCGCTGACTGCGTACAAAACCATCCGCCTGAGCGGGTAAGTCGGCTGGATTCAAGGCAGGCAATAATCGAAACGGTGAATCACCGCCCGCATCCCAGTAAGCATCTTGTTTCGGACGTTGGGCATAGGCTTTCGACCAGTTATCTTGGCGAATATAAGCTTGCATATCCCACGCCTGTGCATCTATCCCGAGACTGGCAACATAAGCGGCAAGTTTTTCTGGATATAGGGTATTTTCCCAACGATTAATGGTGGCTAAGGGCGTACTATTGTTGTAAGGCGCGAAAGTGTATTCGAGTTGGAAATTGCCAATATCTGCAAAAGCACCGGCTTGCGGGTTATTGTTACCCATACCCGTTTTCCAAACACCATTGGTATGACAGAACAAACACGCATTTTGTGTACCGCTGGCGGTTTCAATGTAACACTGAGCTGGCACTTGTGCATAAGGATTGCTGAAATGCGAAGGCGGCATCATGTCACCCACCAAAGGTGTTACCGCCGAAGCCAAAGCTGATGTGGTTGATTTTTCGGGGGTTAAAGCATCGGTATAGTTGAGATAACCCATCACCGCAACAGTTACAAGACCAGCACGAATAGCAGAACGTTTCCAAATTGATGGCGTCATAATTCTGTCTCCCTTAGTACCCTTGCCATAGCCAATATCGGTGCATTAATTCTTATTATACGTGATTCATGCCCGTTCTCAATCTTACATTTGTATGAAATTCATGATTTAGAGCAATGCTCGCACCGACACCAAACGGACTGCCATGCTAAACGCCAGATTCATGTCCGAACTTGCCGAATGCAGCCACGAAAAATTAGACACGGGCATTCACTCGATGCCACTTACCCAGAAGACAAGATCAACATGGCAGACAGCCTTATTTTTATCCTAGCCAGAAAATGAGACCAGCTGCCATTAACGCAAAACCTCGTTAAAACATCCAAGAATCGTTGATGCTAGCACCAGCGCCATCACCATTTGCCTGATGACTATGCAACGCACTTTCTGCAAACTCAGTCTCCGACATTCGACTGTCGGTTCTTGCTTCGACAAGCAATGGCAGGCATTCACGCTCTAAGGCATCCAGTTGTTCCAGCAATACGGCTTTGCATTCTTCTACTGCAATCAATTGCTTACTTAGCTCAGCATCAGACTTTAGACCCTTATCTGATTCCACAAATAGCGATTTCATTCGATTCATCGATTCAGATAAGCCCTGCTGCACACGATCTTTAATGATTGGATCCAGCGCATCAATCCATTCTTGCAACATGCTAGAACGATAAGGTTCGTAACTACCCTTGATATTTAACAAACCTGCCATCAACGAAATCGCCCAATAACGCACCAAGCGACGACCAATACTGAAGATAACACAGTTACACTGCTGTGGAGTGTCCATATCGACACCAACAACACGCACCTTAAATTTCATCATCGATGATAACATTTCTTGCACTTTGCTTTGAATTTCATGTGCCGAGCCAGCTAAGCCTTGAATACGCTCTGCGTTCTGTCTTGCTAGATAATCAAGCATACCCAGCGCCATACTGGTTTCATTAATACTGGCAGAACTGTTTTTAGAAACACCTGACACTTCGATGACCATATCGATCATGCCGATACTTTGATCATTAATGACTGTCATTTTGTCTGAGGTTTCTGAAATCAGTCGGTGACTCAGTTGAATTTCATCGACCGTTTGACCAATCAGGCTGCCAATTTCTTTCGCCATTTGCGCCGTTTTTAGTGCCAAGCTGCGCACTTCCGCCGCAACAACCGCAAAACCACGACCATGTTCACCTGCACGAGCTGCTTCAATCGCGGCATTTAATGCCAAAAGGTTTGTTTGAAAGGCGACACCATCAATGAGGCGTGTAATATCGTGCACTTTCTGACTGGCTTCGGTAACTTTTGTCATTGCCGATCGGCTAGCAGACATCGCATCCATGGCTTCTGCCACGTTTTGTCGACTTTGTGTAATCTCATCCTGCAATAACAACATTTTTTCAGTGGTCGCGGTAATGACGTCAGACGCATTCTTAAGCGTCAAAAACAATTGATTCGTGGTATCGACTTGGGCATTAAAGCCATTCACAAATTCATCAATCCCCAATACAATTTTACTAACTTCAGCATCGATAGCTGAATTATCACTGCGCAACTCTAGAATCAAACTATTCAAATTATGCAATGCGTCATTCACAGAAGTTTTTAACAAGCCTAACTTACCATCCACACTTGCATTGATAGACCCAGATAAATCGCCCCCTGCTATATTGATCGACAAATCAATAAGCTCCACAAAAAAATTATGATAGTTGGTTAACAACTTGTTGAGATAATCAACAAGTTGTTTATGTCTAGCGCTAACTCCATTTTCGTTTATGTTAAACACCATCTCATCTTTTTGTATGATGAGCATATCGTTATGCAGCGACTTCGATAGCTCGAACTCTATCGTCACGTCATGCCAATGCAGCACCACACCCGACGGTTTATCTGTGCCTGAACTCCTGTCGATCATAACATTGGCTGTCACCAACCAATCCTTGCCACCGAAATGGATGAAGATCTCATCAGATTTAAGAGTATCCTTAATGTGTTGAATGAACACCTGTAAAGCTGGAAAAAAATCCTGTATAGGCTTGCCCAGCAAGGCGCTCGGATTGAATTCAGGATTGGAAGCATGAATAACTTCTTGCGCCTGTTCCAGAAAGGATCTCATGGTCTCATTCATGCTGATAATGACATTGTCAACGCCCACAGACATGATGGGCATACCAGCATTGTCAATAATCGATTGGAATACCTCTAATTTGAGTGCTTGCTCGTTCATCTTGGCACGAATAATATCCATCTCGACCAGATGTGCATTCAAGCGATCAGTCATAGGATAAAGTCTGGCATTATCGCTACTAACAAAAGTCCAATCCGTTGCATTTAGTTGACGGGTAACAGAGCTCGCCAAACGAATGGCTTCTTGATGCACCTTAACACTGCGATGGTAAAGCCCCATGAACGTAGCGGAAATCAGCAATAACAAGATGAGCGCCATAGGCACAGGCATAGGAATAAATGCCAAGATACCCGCGGCTATAAACCCAACCAAGGAAAACCATAGGGTGAGCTGTTTGATGCTGCCCTCAGTAGGCTTATCTCCATTAATCAGATATTGGTTTAACGCACCCGAAGAATAAAGCGCTTCTAGTCTTTCGATATCGCTTGGGTCAACCATATGCCCTGTAGAAATGTAGCCAATCAATTGATTGTTTTCATCCCAACGAGGGGCAATATAGCGTTTTACCCAAAACGCAGAACCGTCTTTAGCCCGGTTCTTGAAGGTATAGTGAAAAGGACGTCCGTGCTTTAGATTACGCCATAATGCTTGAAACACCTGAGGTGAAGTATCGGGATGACGCACAATACTATGATTCGCACCAATCACTTCTGTGCAATCGTATTTTGAAACACGCAAAAAAGCGTCATTACAATAGGTAATCACGCCATCCAGATCGGTTTCGGTAACAATAATTTCATCAATAGATGATCCCACTCATAGCATCCTCTTATTGAATTACACGATGATGACTGTCTATTTTGCGACCTGCTTCACCACCTGTAACAGTTGATCAGGCACCACAGGTTTCACCAACCAACCAGCAGCGCCAGCGGCACGTGCATCGTCTTTTTTACCTACACCTGTCTCAGTGGTGAGAATCACAAACGGGGTAAAGCGTAAAGCAGCATTGGTTTTTGCCGCTTTAATAAACTCAATACCATTCATACCAGGCATATTCAAATCGGTAATTACCAAATTAGGTTTGGTTGTTTTTAACGTGTTTAAAGCAGCATCAGCTGAAGGAGCGGTTAATACGTTATAACCTGCTTGCTTCAAAATAACGCTCATGCTCATCAAAACCGTGGCTGAATCATCAACCAATAAAATGGTATGCGACATTATGAACTCCTTTCTGAATGTTGTTTTTTCCGACGCAATTCTGGCCATGCGTCAAGCATTTCTTCCCATAAGTACCGATAATCTTGTGCACCTCGCGATTTTGGGTCGTAATGCTGAATCGGTTGACCTTTACCAAAAGCCTCTGCTAATGAAATATCAGATCTTATACCTCGAAATATACGCTCTTTACCATATTGTGTCGATAGGCTGTTCATGACATCACGGTGCAATCCTGTACGCAAATTGAGCATCACTGGCACGAACCCCATTAATTTCAAATCAGCATTGACCGACGTTGCAATTTTGAAAAACAATCGAATCAGTTGCTTAACGCCTTCACTTGATAAAATATGCGGCAATACAGGAATTAATACGGCGTTTGCGGCAGCCATTGCATTCATCAGTAAAATATCGAGCGATGGTGGTGTATCCAGAATAATCAGATCAAACCTTTGACTGATTTCTGGCAATGCCAGCTCACGACGCAGGCGATCCATGTCGCGAATACTATCCAATCCATCAAAGGTATGATCCGCAGGCACCAAACTCAAACCTGGTAAATTGGTTTCAACGATTGCCGTTGCCAATACACCTAACCTAGCATTCGCTCGAAAAATATCGTGCGCTGTCGCTTGCCCTTTGCTTACCGCAATGCCGAAGCCCAAATTACTATGACCCTGAGTGTCAAGATCAACCAATAATACACGCCCCCCCCTTATTGCCGCTTCAGCAGCAATATTCACAGCGGTGGTGGTTTTTCCTGTACCGCCTTTGCGGTTGGAAATGGTTAAGATAAAAGGCCGAGTCATCTGCTCAACATCATGCGTCGATTAATCCTGAAAGTGCTTGTTGTAACAACGGCGACTGAGGCATTTTAATCAATTTTGGACGACACAACAACAACACTTGCAATACGGCTGTGTGCATGTCTTGGCAAGCACTAGCATCGATCTTGCGTGTTGGCTTACCGACCAACCATGCGAACAGCTCTTCTGCCAATTCCACTGGACAGCGTTCACCCAGCACTGCAACGTCTTTTTTATAGGTTATCATAAAGTCAAACCACCCACATTTAGCACCAACATAACGCTACCATCGCCCAACAAGGCAGAACCTGCATAAATAGGAATACCCGATAATGGCCCTTCTAGCGGCTTCATAATGACTTCCAATTTGCTTCTAAAATCATCGACCACCAAACCAATCAACCCACCATCACGGCGCACCACCAACACCGATTCCGTACCATCGTTACGTTTGCTACCCGAAGGCAGATACATCGCACGACGCAAGCGTAACAAAGGCACCAAACGCGAACGCCAAATAAAGGTTTCACGTTGTTTGATGGTTTTGATAAGATCAGGAGTTAAACGCGTTGTTTCAACAACCAAATCCATCGGTACACCAAACACCTGATCGGCCAATTCAATTTCCATCACATGCGACACGGCCATACTGAGCGGCAGACTTAAACGAATAATGGTGCCTTTACCCACCTCGGAGTGAACACGTAATGAACCACCAATGCGTTCGATGGTCGAGCGAACCACATCCATACCAACACCACGACCAGACAAGTCAGTCACTTCATCGTTGGTCGAAAAACTAGGTTGGAAGATCAGGTAAATGGCTTCCTGAGCACTCATGGCATCGGCTTGTTCTTGAGTAATAATGCCTTTTTCTACGGCTTTATTTTTTACCATAACAGGGTTCACACCGCGACCATCATCCTGGATTTCGATAATCACGCTATCGCCTTCTTGGAAGGCTTTCAAGCGCAAGGTACCTGTTTCTGCCTTGCCAGCCGCTAACCGCTCTTCTGGCGACTCTAAGCCGTGATCCAAACTGTTGCGCACCATGTGAATCATCGGGTCAGCCATGACTTCGATGACCGATTTGTCGGCTCGCGTTTCTTCACCTTCGAGCACAAGATTAACTTTCTTGCCTAATTTGCGAGAAATATCACGCACTAAGCGTGGGAAACGTTGGAAAATTTGCGACACAGGCAACATCTGCACTCTCATGATCGTGCCTTGCAGTTCCTGCGTTAAGCGATCGACCACGTTGAACTGCTCTTTCAACAATTTCGCCAATTCAGGCACACCAAAGTCATGTTCAGCACGTTGCGCTAAATACGGCATGGCGTTTTTAGCGACCACCAATTCGCCAATTAAATCGCCCAGTTTGTCAACACTCGCCTGCTCCACACGCAAGGTTTTTGCCATACCACCCGATTCGTGCGTGGCGGCAGCAGCTTCTGGGTTAGCATTTGCTTCGCCACTTGACGCTGCTGCGATAGCTGAACCATTAGCCGCAGACGTATGAGATTTACCCGTCGATGCTGATTTCGCTGATGCACCAGAAGGTTCGCGACGCTCAAGACTCATTTGAGCAATAAAGCCCAGCGTTTCTGATACCGACACTGACAGGATATCGGTTTCAATGGCGGCATTCAAACCCAGCAACAAATCTAGACGACCTAGCAAGGTCAGCACCGAGGTCAGCACCGTTTTAACCGAGGTTAATCGACCCAAGAAAATGGCTTCATCTGGTTGCGACTGCATCAACACCTGACGTTGCACATCGACCAACTCAAGAACGGCATCATGCTTGATCAGTTGTATTTCTTGTGCAACTGGTAAATTTGATAAACTGCTAGGTTCGGTTAAGGCCAAGTTGCTCTGTTCAAGCCAAGCTAACATCCCCGCGCTGTTGTTGGCAATTTTCGCTTTGCTAACCACTGCCAGCCACTGAGTCAACAGCACATCATGATTAAAGCGGTGCAACACATTTTCGATCACTTTGCCTATCGAAGCAATCCGACCCAACATCAACTCATGCGCTATGGGTAAACGCAAAATTTTGGTTTGTAGTCCAATTACTAACGATAAAGCTTCACGATCAACATGATCCAACAACTGGAGTTCAGCAATACCGGTTTTATCTAAAGAAAGCGACACCTCGGGTTTGACGTGTGTTTGCAATGATAGCCAATCAGGCTTTTGTCCGCTGAACATGCTTTCTTTAAGACACTTAAGCCAGGCTAACTTGTGGTTACCCGCTGTGTTTACCACCAATGACATCAAAGATAGGGCATTGGCTGCCCATGAATCAGCACGCACAATATCTTTGGCGACCGAAATACTGGCGACAAGACCATCCATGTCCTGACGTTGAATACAGCTATCCATTTGTTCAGCAATGTCTGCCAAAATGGTGTCATCGTCTTGCTGTCCATAAGGTATGAGCCATTGCTCAACTTCTGGCAATTCAAGCAATACCTGATCGGACACGTAGCGATACAAATATTCGATATCACCCAATTCACCTGTGGCCACACCAAATAACTGAATATTGGCTTGATAGACATCCAGTTCTGCATCGACTTTAACCTTGTGTGCCAGTCGTGTCGCTATGCCCAACAATCCTGGTGTTTGTAGCATAAGCCCCAAGGGGTCTTCACCTTTAAAATAACATTCAGGTTCTGGGGTGTAAGCAATTGCCACCACCTTATGTCCAGCGATACCTTGCTCATAGGCTGCAAGACGTACCTGTGGTGGTATGTCAGACAACCAATCAATGGCTTTTCGTGCAGGAGCCATATCCACCATTTGTTGATTATCAGCACGCATTTCTGACTGTGTAATCGCTTGTTCTAACAGCTCAACATTCTGATGACCGTGCGCATTCGCATCGCCCCCTGAAGCCTCACCACGAGCAGCCGCTAACCAATGACGCAACTTAGCGCTCATGTCTGCACCAATACTGCCAGCAGAGGAAGACAACCGCTCAGCTGCTTCTAGCTCATCTACCCAAATGCCTACCTGATCGAAGGCATCGAGCAGTAAATCAATGAGGTTGGAATCAATATGCACCTGATTGGCCTTGACCGCATCGAGAATATCTTCGGCAGCATGTACCACATGCGTCATAGGCAAAACATCAAACAAACCTGTCGAGCCTTTCAGCGTATGCGCAGCACGGAACACGGCATTGACGCCATCCACGTCATTGGGTGACGACTCGAGTGCCAACAAACCGTTGGCGGCTTCTTCAAGCAAGTCTCTTGCTTCGGTAATAAACTGTTGCAACAGCGGATTCATGGCCATTAGCCCCCTATCATCAAACGAACCTTTTCAAGCAAGACATCAGGACGTACTGGCTTAATCATGTAGTCGTTAGCGCCATTGAGATAGGCTTTTTCACGATCTGACTGTTCAGATTCAGTCGAAATCATGATAGCTGGGATGTGCATGGTATCGTTGTGCATACGCACTTCACGTAAAAAACTATAACCATCCATGAGCGGCATATTGACATCCACCAACATCAAATCGACGGGATTGGCCAAGACTTTTTCAAGCGCTTCAACGCCATTGAAGGCTTCTACCACATCGTATCCTGCCTGACGCAAAATATCACCGTGATACATACGAACAGTTGCCGCGTCATCTACAATCATTACTTTTTTCATTTCTGAACTTCCTAACGCTTAAAATGGCTTTTGATAAATGATAACACTGCCAAACTTACGCAGCTTAAATAACGAACTCATACGCGACATGGATTCTGAATGCCCTAAGAATATGAAACCACCAGGTGCCATCGCATCGTAGAGATTCTGCACTGCCGTACGGCGAGAAGCATCATCAAAATAAATGAGCAGATTACGACAAAACACCACATCGATATTTTTAAATTTTTTGGTTTCAGCCGAATTAGACAAATTACACTGCGAAAATGTTACCGCTTCTCGCAGGTCGTCAATGATTTGGTAGTCGTTACCCACAGGTTTGAAGTAGGTTTTTTTTTGCTCCTCTGACATGCGCATCAAGGAACGAGCGGAGTACAAGCCCTGACGCGCTTTTTGCAGTACCTTGGTATCAATGTCTGATGAGAAAATTTCAACATCGTAACGCTCGATGCTTGGCCATTTTTCCAGCAAACTAATACCGACAGAATAAGGTTCTTCGCCTGTCGAACTAGGAATGCACCAAATGCGCACTGGAGCATCACCACCCTTATGGCGAACAATTTCATCCATGACAAATTCAGACAGCACCTTAAACTGGTAATCTTCACGCATGAAATAGGTTTCATTAACCGTCATCGCATTGATTAAGGTTTGTAACTCAATGCCATCGGTCGCAAAACGTACTTGCACAAAATAGCTGCGAAAATCTTTTTCGCCAGTCGCTTTTACACGCTCAACCAGTCGCTTATCGACAAAATAGCGTTTAGCCTCATCGAAAAAAATACCCGTTTTGCGGTAAAAGAACTCACAAAACTTTTTGTAATCTTCATCGGAAATTTTAATGTCTGTCATACATCACATCCTAAGCGCTTTTTAACTCGATCAACAGAAAAAGCGACATAGGGTTCGTCTGGGAAACGTGTCAATAAACCTTCAACACTGGCGCACATGTTTTTTTCGCCTGTTTCAGCCAACAAATCGAGCGCCGTCATACAAACATTTAAATTTTGGTCATGGCTGATGACGGTTTCTAACCAATGCGGCACACTGGCGCTCTGTAACGAAGCCATGATATTGATGGCAAAAATGCGCACATCGGCATCATCGTCTGCCAACAACCCTTCCATGTGCGTTTCTGTTTCGGATGGCATTTGCTGTAACACATCAATCACAGCATTACGTAAATGAGCATCGTCTGAACTTAAAAAAGGTACCAACGCATCAACCACCGCATCCCCGCCACGCACACGCAGTGTTTGTACAATTAACTCTTGAACACCTGCATCTTTCTCGGATTTCAATGCAGCTATCATGGTAGGCAACCATTCGACATCGTGCAACTCGGCAAGACCTCGCACAGCTAAGCGACGGTCATCGACCATTTCACTGAACAACAGCTGCTCATACTCTCGAAAAGAAAGTGGCGCTTCTTCAGCAACAGCAGACTGTTGCTGTGACGTTTTTTTGATGAGTGACATAAATTATATCCATTTTAAAATTTGTTCAGCTATAGACTGAAGCGGCAAGACAACACTAGCCCCTTGACGATTAATCAACTCTTTTGGCATACCAAATACGACGCAAGATTGTTCACTTTCAGCAATGGTACGACCACCCATTTGCTTGATGCGCGCCATCTGTTCAGCACCATCGTAACCCATGCCTGTTAGTTGCACACCAATCAGGTTATAGGCTTTCACATGCTCAAGCGCTGAAGCCACCATCCGATCAACGCTAGGATGCCACAAGCTATCATCTCTGGGCACAGAAGTGGCATGCAAACCCGTCGGACGCTTGACCAACACCATATCAGCCTCACCTTTGGCAATGTAAATATTGCCCGCTTGAATAGCGGTTGGCTTGCTCACTTCTTGTACCTTTAACGGACAAATACCGTTCATCCTTTGGGCGAAAACACCAGTGAAACTACTTGGCATATGCTGGCACACCAACACAGGCCAAGGAAAATTGGCTGGTAACAAAGGTAAAATGTCTTCAAGTGCACCAGGACCACCTGTCGAAACCCCAATCAACACTAAGCCAGTTTCATTGGATACTTTTGTGCCCGAAGCAACGCGACCTAGAGTCGTAGAAGGTTGCGGAGCAATATTTTTCACGTTTGCCAATTCGGTTTCGCGCTGTTGGCGCAGCCGTTGACTTAAACCACCGACACGTCGAAGCCGCGCCGTTGATGCTGCCTTTACCTTGGCGATGACCTCTGCTTCCACCTCTTTTAAATTCAGCGAAACTGTCCCACCTGGTTTGGTGATAAAGTCCACTGCCCCCAAACTCATGGCTTCGAGGGTGATGGCAGCACCTTCTTCTGTCAATGAGCTTATCATGATAACCGGCTTTGGTTTTTCTAACATGATACGACTCAAACACGTCATGCCATCCATAACAGGCATGTTAATGTCGAGGGTAATCACATCAGGGTCAATCGCATGTAACTGCTCAAGACCATCTTCACCATTACGTGCGGTGTAGGTATCAAAACCACGCTCTGGCGATAGCATCTCTTTGAGATACTTACGCATCAGAGCAGAATCTTCAATGACCAAGACTTTAATCATCGCTGCTTAAACCCTGTTAAATGGATGCCAAGGCGTCTTCCGCTAACAAACCATCGGCTTCAAGCAACATGATCATACGACCCTGTGCTTCCAGATTGGCAATATTGCGAATCACTTCTGCTTGCTCGTGAGACAAATTAGGTGCAGGTTCGATCATCTTGGCATGAATTCTCAAGACTTCTATCACCGAATCGACAACAAAACCGACGCGTTTGCCACGAACTTCGAAAACCATGATGCGTTGACGGTCATTGCGCTCCATTCTTTGACGAGCAAAGCGCGTGCGCATATCGACCACCGGCAACACCATGCCACGCAAATTGATGATGCCTTCAAATAAGCCAGGTGCCGTTGGAACATCCGTCAGCTTTTCTGGTACACGCACGATTTCTTTAACCGTTTGAATCGGTGCACCATACTCTTCTTCAGCCACACGAAAAACCACAAACTGTAAGTCGTCGGTGATCATACCATCATCATCATTGACTTGTTGTTGCATGCTTTCCTCCGAGCCGTTGATCTGCGCATAGCTATCAGCAGCGCTACGCATTAAGTGTGTTGAGAATAAAGCTTCAGGTGAAATGACCGATACCAAACGGGCGCCATCTTCCAAGCGACAAATCGCTGAAATGTCGTTCATATCGCCGTGTTGCTCCATGACGGCTGGCAACTCATCGACAAACCTGTGATTCACACGCAATACTTCATTGACGCTATCGACCACCACACCAACGGCCGCTTCTTGATCGCCCGCAATCGAAATTGGCATCACCAAAATACGATTGCTTTCGTCCAAGGCTTCTACAGGCATCCCAAAGATCTGACGCAAACTGACCAATGGCAGCAGACGTTGACGTAAGGTAATCACCCCTAGAATATGACTAGGTGTGTTGGGCACTTGACTGATGTTACTAGGAACCTGCACAATTTCCTTGGCTTGGTTAATGGGTACAGCGTACTCTTGACCATAGACAGTAAATGAAATTAAATGCATGTCTTCTTCGTGTTCACGCTCAGCATTATCATTCACATTCGTCAGCGCTGCTGCACCTGCATTGGCATTAACTGCGCTGCTTGTGTTCTCTGTCATATCAGCAAAACAATGCTCAATCATCAGCGAAAAATCGACGATTTGCGATAGGCTACCCGAGTTGTCACGCGGTTTAATCATACCGTCCAAAAACTGACCGCCGACATTGCTCGATACCGTACTGTTGCGTTCAATTAAGCTGGCATCAACCGTAATCACTTTTTCCACACGGTCAACCACAAACCCAATCGACGAACCTTTGTGGTTAATTACCAACACACGCGTTGCTTCATCGGCATCTTTGCTGTCTAGCTGAAACAAATCCGCCAAACTGACAATGGGTAACACGCGTCCACGTAAATTTGCCACACCTTGAATACCATGAGCAGCCAGAGGCACTGACACCAGCTTAGGCAAACGAATAATCTCGCTCACCGCCCCCATAATGACGGCAAATTGCTCGCCCCGCATGGAAAAAATCACATACTGAGCGTTATCAGACATAATGTTGTCTAATGCTTCACTAGAAGCCACAACTTGGGCTTCTGCAACATCAGCATCAACATCCATGAGCATTTCACTCATAGCAAACTCCTTATGTTTGTGCCCCTATTACGCAGCTGACTGCAATTCATCGGCCAAAGATGCGATCTCTTCAATGGCGGCAGCCAGTTCTTCAGCGCCCTGTGCTTGCTGATTCGCTGCTGCAGACGATTCTGCCGCTGCGGCTTGCGCTTGCGTTGCTGCCGCAGAAATTTGTTCTACACCAGTTTTGCACTGTGCAGAAGCGGTTGCGATACCTTCTGATGCTGAAAGAATTTGCTGACCGCCTTCCAATACCGCACCCGCTTCCGCAAGAACATTCACCAAAGCAGATGTCACTGCTTTGGCTTTATTCACTTGAATAGCCGCTTCAGTACCAATCGCTCGCATACCCGCCATGACATTATTGATTTGATCTTGCATCGCAAGCACCAACTCTTTGATACGATCGGCATTTTCAACTGAGTCGCGTGCTAAGTTGCGAATATCGGTACTGACCACGACAAAGCCTTTGCCATGCTCACCCGCACGAGCTGCTTCAACAGAACCATTTACTGCCAACATGTTGGTTTGAATATTCACAGTGTCGATCACGGTAATAATCTTATCAATGGCACGCGCCAAGTTTTGCAATTCACGAATGCGCTCGACCGTTTGAGCATTAGCAGTAACAGACTCCGAAATATTGTTAATCATTTCGCCAATCAACGCTTGCGCATCGGTCAGCATGGTTTGCATGGC
>JACXUY010000211.1 GCA_014763665.1 Gammaproteobacteria bacterium | reverse complement strand
GCTTTTTGCAGCGTATCAGGGTCTGCTGCCGGGATTATAAATATCTCCACACCGTTATCTTCCGCTCTTTTTATAACCTCATCAAGATCATCTTTGTATCTATCGTCGTCCAAGTGACAATGGGTATCTATTATCATTTATTCTTCTTTATTGCAAATATAAGTAATATAATTTTTATACTTATATAATAATAACAAAAAGATAAAAGAAAAAGGTTTAAAAAGAAGTGAGTCAGGGCGAAGCCTTAGCTCGTCAATAATTGCCAATTTGGCAATTATTAAAAATTGCATCTGTCGACCAAACGGATCGTATTTGTAGTATCAAAACTATGTTTAGCAATTGTTATACATCCATTAACCACAAAAAGTTTGACATAAAAATATACCTAAAAAGTAGCATGGATATCTTCTTGGATTAAACCTTCCCTCCCACTCCTTTGAACTTTTCAACAAAAGCGGCAATTTTTTGGAATACACTTTGCTTTTTGGTCAGATACTGTGGATTTAACGGACTCATTTTAGGAAGAATTGAATTTAGCTCAGTGCCATTTTCACTGGCGAACTCTCGCTTGAGCGAGATATTGATATAGCGCCGTGCTGCCTCGTCATTCAGGTTCTGGGCGCTGATTAGTTCCTGCGCCTCACGTTGTTGTTCCGCTTGAGCAAAAGTAAAGAAAGCCTCGATAATACCGGCTTTATCGAGAATGGTATCCAAATCGGTTTGATTAATAAAATCAACCACCAAGCTCTCTTTGGCACGGTTACCGAGGCTGGCGCGAATCACACGACGCACCTCGTCCACCAACTCTGCTTTGCTCTTGGATTTTTTGTTGTGCTCAAAAATCAGCTCCAGAATGTAGTCAACAGGTAGAAGCGTGATGGCTTGCAGTGCAGTCAGATCATCGTCACTTAGATAGTGCCCAGCTTTGAACGCTTCCACCGCCTCTGGGTCGGTCATGTCAATGTTTTGCAAAGCCTTGAGGCTGACGAATTCATCATAGTTCTGCAATATATTCTCGATGCGAAGATACTCACCAAACAACTTAGCGAAAGCCTTTTTATCCGCTTCTTTTTCAATAGCATTAGGGTCAGGAAAACGTGCCTCAAGCTCATTTACCACCTCTACAAAGCCGCGTCTCGCCTCGCCGGTTGCAGTGTCGGTGAAGCCCTCCATGTACTCCTTGTAGCTTTTCTCCAGTACCACATTCTTGGTGTTCTTGTCGCCAAACAATGTGATGGCGTCGATAGTTGCTTGCTCCAGATCGCGGAAGGTGACGATGTTGCCGAATGTTTTGGTGGCGTCAAAAATGCGGTTGGTGCGCGAGTAAGCTTGTATCAGCCCGTGGTAGCGCAGATTTTTATCGACAAACAGGGTATTTAGCATAGGAGCATCAAAGCCGGTAAGGAACATGCCCACCACGATCAACAAGTCGATCTCCTTGGCTTTGACCTGCTTGGCCAGATCGCGGTAATAGTTTTGAAAACCGTTGTCATTCACACTGTAGTTGGTCTTGAACAGCGCGTTATAATCTGCAATGGCCGCATTCAAGAACTCTTTGGCACTGCTGTTCATAGCAGACAGTTCAAAACTTTCGTCCTGAATATCGCCAATAGCATCCTGCTCCTCGTTAGCGGCAAACGAGAAGATGGTTGCCACTTTCAATGGCTTCTCACTCCCTTTTTGCAGCTCTTTAAAGGACTCGTAGTACAGCTTGGCCGCATCTACGCTGCTCACGGCAAACATGGCATTGAAGCCCTTATTGCCCGCTTGCAGGCGGTGGGTCTTCTGCCGGAAGTTGTTTAGAATATACTGGGTGATCTCGCGGATGCGCTCAGGATGCAGCAAAGCCTGCTTGTTTTCCGCTGCGCTCAGTTTTTTCTCATCCTTCTCGGTTTCGATGGCTTTGAACTGCGGGCGCACATCGTTGTAATCCACCTTGAACTTCAATACCTTCTCATCACGGATCGCATCGGTGATCACATAAGAATGCAGTTCACGGCCAAACACGCTGGCCGTGGTCTCTGCACCCAG